>JAOUGR010000197.1 GCA_029857655.1 Gammaproteobacteria bacterium
CGTGGTTCGGCGAAGTGCGGTACTGGGAGCGCCACGTTGCTGAACTGGAAGAACAGCTGATGACCCTGGAGCAATCATGAATCCATTCCGATGCCTGCTCCTGATGGCATTCGCCTGTGCCGCCTGCAGTACGGGCGGCGAAGTGCCGGTCGATGTTCATGTCGTGGAGGCGCCGAACCTGCTGGTCGGCGTACCGGCCCGCCTGCTGCTGGATGTGCGGACGGGCGTGCCCACTGCGGGTGTCGAGATTGCCGTTGAGGGCGACGGGGGCCTGAGCGTCGTGGACTTCGCGCCCAGGGTTCTGCCGGCCACGCAGCCGACTGGGGGCAGCCAATTGTTCGTGGACCTGCTGCCCGCGGCGGGCGGCAACTGCGTGTTGACGGTCCGCCTGGTAGTGCATATGGGCGGCGATAAGTCGACCCGCACCGTGACCCTGCCGCTTCTGGTATCGCGCCCCACAGAGGCCCTGCCGCAGCCTGAGGCTAGTCCGGGCGCAGGGACCTGACACAGGGCATTTGAGCCAGATATAACAATAAGTTAGGTCCTGCATTGATGGTGGTACATGAGCGGGATGCCCGGGCCGATTCGGCGTCGCGGGGTCGTTGCCGCGAACTGGTGTAAGATCGCGGCCCTTTTGCACCGCGACACGATCCCGTGATCCAGAATCTGCGCAACATCGCGATCATCGCGCACGTCGACCATGGCAAGACCACGCTGGTCGACAAGCTGCTACGCCAGTCAGGCACGCTCGACGCCCGCAAGCCGGTGACCGATCGCGTGATGGATTCGAATGCGCTCGAGCGCGAGCGCGGCATTACGATCCTTGCGAAAAACACGGCGATTCGCTGGGGCGATTACCGCATCAACATCGTGGATACGCCCGGACATGCCGATTTCGGCGGCGAGGTCGAGCGTGTGCTGTCGATGGTGGATTGCGTGCTGCTGCTGGTGGACGCAGTGGACGGCCCGATGCCGCAGACCCGCTTCGTCACGCAGAAAGCCTTTGCGCATGGCCTTGCGCCGATCGTCGTGATCAACAAGGTGGATCGTCCCGAGGCGCGCCCGGAATGGGTGCTGAACCAGACCTTCGACCTGTTCGACCGCCTGGGCGCGAGTGAACGCCAACTCGATTTCCCGGTCGTCTATACATCGGCATTGCGCGGCGTCGCGGGTCTGGATCCCGCGCACCTCGCCGCCGATATGACGCCACTCTTTGAGACGATCGTTGCGCGCTGCCCGGCGCCTGATGTGGACATCGACGCACCGCTGCAGCTCCAGATCAGCCAGCTCGACTACTCGAGCTACGTGGGCGCGATCGGCATCGGGCGGATCCGCCGTGGCACGATCCGGCGCGGCATGTCCATCGCGGTCGTCGGGCGCGACGGCGAGGTTCGCAGCGAACGCGTCGGCCAGGTTTTCGGCTTTCTGGGTCTCGATCGCATCGAGGCCGAAGAAGCACGCGCCGGCGACATTATTGCGTTCTCGGGGATCGAAGCACCCAAGATTTCGGACACGATCTGCGATCCGGAAGCTCCGGAAGCGCTGCCGCCGCTGGTCGTGGACGAGCCGACCATCAGCATGACTTTCGAGACCAATACGTCGCCGCTCTTCGGCCAGGAAGGAAAATTCGTCACCAGCCGCCAACTTCGCGAGCGGCTGCTGCGCGAGACGCTCTCGAACGTTGCACTGCGGGTCGAGGAGACCGACGACCCGGACAAGTTCGTGGTCTATGGCCGCGGCGAACTGCATCTCGGCATCCTGATCGAGAACATGCGCCGCGAAGGCTACGAGCTCGCCGTTTCGCGGCCACGCGTCGTCGTGAAGGAGGAGGGCGGCCAGCGGCTCGAGCCCTGGGAGCAGCTCACCGTGGATATCGAATCATCGGCCCAGGGCGCGGTCATGGAGGCGCTTGGCGCGCGCGGTGCAGACCTCGTTGCCATGTTCCCGGACGGCAAGGGCCGCGTGCGGCTCGATTACAAGATTCCGTCGCGCGGCATGATCGGCTTCCAGACGGATTTCCGCACGATGACCAGTGGCACCGGGTTGATGTACCACGTATTCGATCACTTCGGGCCGGTGGTCGAGCGGGATCTCTCCGAACGGGCGGCCGGCGTGATGATCTCCAACGGCCGGGGCTCCGTGCTGGCCTATGCACTCGTCAACCTGCAGGAGCGCGGCAAGCTGTTTGTGGGCCCGGGCGACCTGGTTTATGAAGGGCAGATCGTCGGTGAGACGAGTCGCGAAGGGGACATGGTCGTCAATCCGCTGAAGGGCAAGAAGCTCACAAACATCCGCACGCAGAGCAAGGACGAAAACGTCCTGCTGACGCCGCCGATTCGCATGGGTCTCGAGCAGGCGATGGAATACATCGTCGACGACGAACTCGTCGAAGTGACGCCGAAGAACATCCGGCTGCGCAAGCGTCACCTGAATGAGGCCAGCGCAAGCGGGCTGAAAGGGCCGGCTGAGCCGCCCGACTCTGCCAATTGCGGTATCAGCCGCAATATCGGGTCGTTGGTCACGGATTTCCCCGCGCCGAACCGCGAACGACGTCACGTTCCCCGGGTAGTCGATCTCTTAGCATCGGTTGCATTACGTCGCATTCGAAACGTGCGACGCAGGCCTGCGTGGGGTCATGGTGGCCAAGAAAGATCAGGGTAATGTCGTGCAGCTGAAAGTGCTTGCGCCGAAAGCGGCCAGGCAGCCTTTGGCTGCGCCGCCCACTGCCGCGGCACTGAAGCGAAGCGCAGACGACATCCACCCGTTGCTGGAGCAGCAACTGCTGGAAGCCGCCAATACCGACGGCAAGTTGCGGCTCCGCAAGCTGCTCGGAATCATCACCCGCCAGTACGACGCCTTCGAAAACGATCGCACCAGCCTCGAGACCGTGCTGCGACTTGCCTCGGATGAAACAACCGCAATCGCCGAGCGGCTCGAGCGCGAAAATGTCGAAAGGCTCCAGGCGATCCTCGATCACGTCAAGGACGGGATCATTTCCTGCGACCACCTGGGGCGTGTCGAAAGCATGAACCGTACGGCGGAGCGCTTTTTCGGCGTACGCCAGAGCGACGTCCAGTCGGACTCGATCGGAAGTCTCCTGCCGAATCTAGCGGCGGGCAGCGACATCGGCCATGCGCTGGAAGAACTGGCAGGAGACTTGGAAAACACCCACCACGACCTGGCCGCCCGCGAAGTTGTCGCGAGGCACAGGCGCGGCGAACTAATGCCGGCCGAAGTCCTGGTCAGCAAGATGCAGACCAAGGGGCGCCTGACCTACATCCTCTGCGTGCGCGACGTGGCGGAGCGCTCCAAGGCGGAAGACGCGCTGAAGGACAGCGAGGCGCGCTACCGCGTGCTGGTCGAAAATGCACCTGAGGCGGTCGTCGTATTCGACGTCGAATCCGGCCGGTTCGTGGACTGCAATGAGAACGCAGCCGAATTTTTCAAGCTGACGCGCGAGAAACTGCTGACCATCGGGCCACAGGCGGTGAGCCCGCCAGAACAGGCTGACGGTACGCCGTCCTTCGGTATCAGTCGCGGCCATGTCGAAAAGGCGCTGTCCGGCGGGGCGCCGGTCTTTGAATGGCTTCACTGCGATTCGGAAGGCAACAACATTCCCTGCGAAGTGCGATTTGTCCGCCTGCCGAGTTCCGCCGGAAGCCTGATCCGTGCAAGCATCACCGACATTACCGAGCGCAAGCGTGCCGAACTGATCAGCGCGGGTGAGCGGCGCGCGTTCGAGAAGATCGCGTCCAATGAGCCCCTGTCGGGTGCGCTGACTGCAATCACTGAAATCGTGGAACGCGTACTGCCGGACGCAATCTGCTGTATCCGGCTGTACGACCCGGACAAGCGAACCCTGTCGCATGCCGCCGGCCCCAGCCTGCCACGCGAATATGTGGCGCTGATGGAAAATGTCCCTGCAGAAATCCGCTTCGGGTCCTGCGCCGCGGCGGTCTCACTGCAGCGCCAGATCATCGTGCCAGACATCGCCAAAGACGCACTCTGGGAGCATCGCCGCGAGGCGGCCCTGCGCGCCGGCCTGCACGCCTGCTGGTCGACACCGATCACCGGTGCCGATGGCCGGATGCTCGGAACCTTCGCGACCTACGTGAAACGCACGCGCATGCCGTCGCGGCGCGATCTCGAGCTGGTTGGCCGCATGGCCCAGCTCGCGCGTCTCGCCATCGACCGCCGTCGCGGCGAGGATGCGCTGCGCGAAAGCGAGCGGCGCTTCCGCGGATTGTTCGACAACGTCGTGGAAGGGGTCTACCAGGTCACCCTTGACGGCTACCTGCTGTCGGCGAATCCCGCGCTGATCGAGATGCTGGGCTACCGCTCGCTCGAGGAATTGCGCGCCGTCGGCTCGACCGAATCAATGTATGTCGTGCCCGAAACGCGCCACCGCCTTAT
>JAOUGR010000196.1 GCA_029857655.1 Gammaproteobacteria bacterium
CGCCTGGCGCAGACAGCGGTTCTGATTCGCAGGCCAGCGTCCGATCGATTCGAACTGGTTGTCGACCGCGCGGCAGCACAGTACCTCCACGACTGGCTGGCGGATGCCGCGGCCGGCATCGACATTGCCAGTGCCGGCGCGGGGAAGCGCGCCTGAAGGCGCGCGCTACAATCCACCGATGGAAATGCTGGGCCTGCCCGTCTTCTGGGTCGAGCTGGGCGCAATCATCTGGATCAACCTGCTGGTATCCGGTGACAACGCGGTCATGATCGCGCTTGCTGCGCGATCGCTCCCCACTCAGCAGCAGAAGCTCGCCGTGTTCTGGGGCAGCACGGCGGCGGTTGCGCTGCGCGTGATCCTCACGATATTCGCCGCAGCACTGCTAGCGCTGCCGTGGTTGAAGTTTGCCGGTGGCGCATTGCTGTTGTGGATCGGCGTCCGGATGCTGGTGCAGAAGAAAGACGACATCGACGTTTCCGCCAGCGACAAGCTTTGGATCGCGGTCAGGACTATCCTGAGCGCCGACCTGATCATGAGCCTGGACAACGTGATCGCGGTCGCCGCAGCGGCTAACTCGGTCGGTTCCGCCCCGGAGCTCGCGAGCATGAAATATGTGCTGCTGGTCCTTGGCCTGGCGATCAGCATTCCGATTGTCATATTCGGCAGCGTCATGATGCTGAAAATCATGGAGCGATTTCCGGTCATCATTGCGCTGGGCGCCGCACTGCTCGGCTGGATTGCCGGCGAAATCATGGTGACCGACCCCGCCATCGCCGACTGGGTTCAGCTGAATGCCGCCTGGCTGCACGACTTGCACGTGGCGCCAATTGCCGGAGCCGTGTTTGTGACCGCATTCGGCAGATGGAGCATGTGGGAAATCTGAAGCGGCCTCAGGAGTCCTTGCGCAGGTAGTCGTCCGTCCTGTTCAGCCAGTCCTGGCGCGGCGGCGAAAAAACGTCGACGTCGAGCGTATCCTCGAGCGCCACGGCCGCATGGGGCAGATTCGGAGGAATCACCAGCACTTCGCCTGCGCCCACAATGATTTCGCGTTCGCCATGCTCACCGAGCAGCATGCGCAGCTTGCCGGTCAGCACGTAGGTGATCTGCTCATTGTGATGTGAATGCCGTGGGACATCGTCGCCCTTCTTCAGGACAATCTGCGCGATCATCATGTGTTCGGCCGAGATCAGCCGTCTCGTGATGGTTCCCTTCATCGCTTCCTCCGGAATGTCGCTCCAGCAGCGATGCTGCAAACCCGGTTTTTCACTCATAGCCTGACCTCACTCGCCGCATCAGATGACGCCGCGACGTTCCTGGTCGAGCTCGATGGACTCGAACAGTGCGCGGAAGTTGCCTTCACCAAAGCCCTCATTGCCCTTGCGCTGGATGATCTCGAAGAATATCGGGCCAATCACGTTTTTCGTGAATATCTGCAGCAGAATGCCGTCCTTGGCGCTGCCGTCTATCAGGATTCGGCGCTCCTTCATGCGCGCCAGCGACTCCTGGTGGCCGGTCACCCGCGCATCAATGCCCTCATAATAGGTGTCCGGCGTGTCCTGGAACTCGATGCCATTGTCACGCAGCGCATCGACACTCGCGTAGATGTCGTCCGCGAACAGGGCAATGTGCTGGATGCCCTCGCCCTGATACTCGCGGATGTATTCCTCGATCTGGCTCTTGTCGTCCTGCGACTCGTTGATCGGGATACGGATCTTGCCGCAGGGGCTCGTCATTGCGCGGCTGAACAGGCCGGTCTTCTTTCCCTCGATGTCGAAGTAACGGATTTCGCGGAAATTGAACAGCCGCTCGTAGAAGCCGGACCAGACATTCATGTTGCCGCGCCGGACGTTGTGCGTCAGGTGATCGATCAAGGTCAGCCCGGCCTCGCGAACCGATTGCTGCGGGTCCCGGACCGGCACGAAATCCACCTCATAGATCGTCCGGTCGCCGTAGCGATCCACCAGATAGATGATGCTGCCGCCGATGCCCTCGATCGCGGGTATGTGGAGTTCCATCGGGCCCACCCGGGTCTCGACCGGCTTTGCGCCCAGTTCGACGGCCCGCCGCAGCGCCCACGCGGCGTCCTTGACGCGAAAGGCCATCGCGCAGGCCGATGGGCCGTGTGCGCGGGCAAACTGCTGGCCAAAGCCCTGGGGCTCGGCATTGATGATGAAATTGATGTCGCCCTGGCGGTGCAATGTGACGTTCTTGCTGCGGTGCCGGGCCACGACCGGGAAACCCATGCGTATAAAGAGGGCCCGCAGCTGCTCCGGGTCTTCCGCCGTGTACTCGACGAACTCGAATCCGTCGGTACCCATCGGGTTTTCGAACAGGTCGCCCATGAACCGCTCCCAGGTTAGTTACAATTGTAACTATAATCCGTCCGTGGCCAGCAAGGAACCATCCATGTCCGAAACAGCGAGCGCGGTCCCGGCACTCGAACTGGAGCACTTCCTGCCCTACCGGCTTTCGGTGCTCTCCAACACTGTCTCGACGGCCCTGGCCGGCGCCTATGCGCGCCGCTTCGGCCTCTCGATCCCGCAATGGCGCGTCATTGCGGTTCTGGCACGCGCGCCCGGGCTTTCGGCCGCCACCGTGGCAGAGCGTACCGCCATGGACAAGGTTGCTGTCAGCCGCGCATTAGCCGACCTGGTGCGTTCCGGCCGAGTGCGGCGCGCACTTGCCCGCAGCGATCGGCGCCGCTCCGTGCTGACGCTGACAGCACGCGGGCGGAATGTCTACACGCGCATCGTTCCTTATGCGCTCGAGTACGAACGGCAGCTATTATCCGAACTCGCACCATCGGAACAATCGCTGTTCAATATTGTCCTGACCCGCCTGCAGAGGCGCGCAGGCCTGCTCGGCCCGGTTGGCGCAGCGCGTGTATAATTTCCCGTGCCACACAGCCGGCACGAACGCCATGGGCTGGGGGCGACTGGAGAATTGATGCTTGGCAGGATCCCGGCCGCCCGGCAGGAACTGATCGACCGTATCTCGGTACAAGCGCGCCGCAGGCGCAGCCGCCGGCTACCGGTCGCGCCCGACCGGTTCGTGCGTTTTTTCTACCACGGCGTTTCCGAACTTGATCTCGTACAGCGCAGCGATACCGACCTCGCTGGTGCAGCGATGGCGCAGCTCGCGCTCGGCCGCATCCGGCGGCCCGGCCGGCCGACGGTCCGGGTGTTCAATCCCGACCCGGACCGCGACGGCTTTGCCTCGTCACACACATTGATTGTGGTAATCACGGACGACATGCCGTTTCTCGTCGATTCGCTCGGCATCGTCTGTTCGCAAAGTGACCGCGCAATTCATTTGCTGGCGCATCCGGTATTCGCCGTCGTGCGCGACCGGCGGGGCAAACTGACCGACCTGTTGCTGGACGACGTCCCGGCGGGTGCCAGGCTCGAATCCTGGCAATTGATCGAGGTCGATCGCGAAAACGACCCGCGTCGCCTGGTAGCACTCGAAAAGCGCATTCGAAGCTCCCTGGACGACGTGCGCTGCGCCACGGGCGACTGGCTCCACATGCGGAAGAAGGCGAAGGAAATCGTCTCGGAACTTGGCCAGCTGACCGCCCGGCAGCGCAGCAGCGAAACCATCGAGACCAAGGCCCTGCTCGAATGGATGGAAGACAAGCACTTCACATTCCTGGGTTACCGCGAATACCGCCTCAAGCGCGGCCGTGCTCACGATTTGTTGCAACCCATCACGAAGACCGGTCTAGGCCTGATGCGCCCGGGCCGGCAGCGCAAGGTCCACTCGGTCGTGCTGAAGGGCGAAGTGCGTGCCTTTGCGCGTTCGAGCAGCCCGCTGCTCATCACGAAGGCGAACTCGTTCGCGACCGTGCATCGGGCCACCTATCTCGATTACGTCGGCATCAAGACATTCGACGCCGCCGGCAGGGTAACCGGCGAGCGGCGATTCGTCGGCCTGTGGACCTCATCCGCTTACAGTCGCAGCCCGACTGAAATTCCCGTGCTACGGCACAAGGTGCAGAGCGTCATCGACCATTTCGGGCTGAAGCCGTCGAGTCATGACAGCAAGGCCGTGGCGCATGCGCTCGAGACATTCCCGCGCGACGAACTGTTCCAGGCCAGCGTCGCGGACCTGGTCCGGCTCGTGCGTGGCGTCGTGAATCTCTACGAGCGCGCGCAGGTGCGCCTGTTCGTGCGCCGCGACCTGTTCCAGCGCTTCTATTCCTGCCTGGTGTTCGTGCCCCGCGATCGTTACAACACGCAGGTCCGCGAACGCATCGAGGGACTCGCCATGAAGTCCTTCGGCGGCACGACGATCGAGTCCCAGGTTCAGCTTTCCGAGTCGGTGCTGGCACGACTTTACATCCTGGTCCGCACGCCGCCCGAGGCCGGCGGCCAGGTCGACGCGGCCGAGCTCGAGCGCAGCATCATGGACGCC
>JAOUGR010000198.1 GCA_029857655.1 Gammaproteobacteria bacterium
CGGACGCCTGAACGTCGAGCGCCCGCAAACCTTCAGGTACACGCTCCGAAATTCCTAATTAGTCTGCGACGCTTCGACCGGGTATCCGGCTTCTTTCCAGGCGGGAAAGCCACCAGCAAAGTAGTACACCCGCTTGAAACCCCACATCACGGCTTTGGCGCTGGCAAAGGCCGAGTCGGGGCAGGTCCTGCCGTGACAGGACAGGACGAATTCCTCATCCTTGCGGACGATGCGCGACAAGCTATCGCGTGACAATTCGGTGGCAACGTCAAGGTTGTACGCGCCTGGAACATGGCCGCTGGCGAACCCCAGGGCAGCGCGCACATCCACAAATTTGACGCCGCGGTCGTGCAGCGTTCTTGCTTTCTTGTAATCGATCTTGGTGGCGCCAGTAACCTCGTAATAATCCTCGCCCTTGTGCACCAGCCCGCGATATTTCTCGAAGGGTATATCGGTTCCCGCGCCTTCAGGAACGCCAGCCTTGCGCAGGCCCTCCATCAGCCGGTCGCGGTATACCGGATCGTAGTTGAAAATGTCGCCGTACCACCACCAGCCTCCAAACATCTGGACGGTGATGGTGTTGTAACCCGCCGAAACGCTCAATTCATTGAAAGTCTTGATGGCTTCTGGGATGCCGTTGCTGCGCCCGAGATGTCCTAGGCTTGCGATCAGCGTGACGTAGTCGTCCGCGACATCGGTCTGCAATGTCAGCACGCTCTCGATGGTCCCGACCGCCTCTTCGTAGCGCTGCTGGTGAAACAGCGAAATCGAGAGCGTGCGCAGATAGTCGGGCGAATACAGGGGATCGAGCCGCATCGCCCAGCGCACCGACTCCTCGGCCCGCGCCGCCCGCCCCGTTGCATTCAGGATGCGTGCCTTACTGAGGTAATTGTCCGGATCATTTGGGGCCAGCGCCATGGCGTGGTCAATCTCGGTGAAGGCCTCATCGTAGCGCCCCTGCTTCGACAGGACCTCGGCCGAGACGGCGTGCGCCAGCGCATTGGGCTGCTGCTTCGCCTTGACGAGAGCCGCTTCCATTCGGTCAAACGCGCGCTGGTATCCCCCTTGTGTGGTTGACTCCCAGAAGGATTGGACGATTCGCCACAACGCCGCCGCCACGGCGGCATGGGCGCGGCCGTACTCGGGGTCGAGTACGATCGCTTGCTCGAACAGTGCGATCGCCTTTTTTGTCTCCTCCTCGGTGCCCTGGCGATAGTGGGCCCAGCCCCGCAGCAGCGCATCGTAGGCTTGGGGACTGCGAGTCTCTACAAGGTCACGGCTCGTCCGCTCGTCATGCGTGATGTTCACCGCCAGTGCGGCGACGATTTGCCCGATGACTTTGTCCTGCAGCGCGAAAACGTCCTTGATCGAGCCGTCGTAACGCTCCGCCCACAGGTGCTGGCCACCGAGTGCGTCGACGAGCTGGGCATTGATGCGAACGGTGTCGCCCTCGCGCCTGACACTTCCTTCCAGTACGTATCGCACGCCAAGATCCTTGGCCACTTGCTGCACCTTCACGGATTTGCCCTTGTAGGTCCAACTGGAGTT
Organism: Gammaproteobacteria bacterium; assembly: GCA_029857655.1. GTDB lineage: Bacteria > Pseudomonadota > Gammaproteobacteria > Steroidobacterales > Steroidobacteraceae > SCUD01. Next base: position 1,549 of record JAOUGR010000198.1, read on the forward strand.
GCGCGCGATGACAAGGATCCCGGAGAGCTTGGAAAGATCAGTGATGATGTCGTCAGTCATGCCATCGGAGAAATATTCTTGATCGTGCTTCTCGCTCAGGTCGACGAAGGGGAGTACTGCAACCGATTTCTCGGGAACTGCCGGTGCAACGTGATCGGTTGCAGAGACGATCTCGGAAACCGGACTCTGCTCCGCAACAGGTGTTCCTGGCCACAACTTATTGGCGGCAAAGTAGGCGAGGACAAGCGCGAGGGCGGCGACGCCGGCGGCCAGTAGCCATTTCTTACTCGGCGCGGCCGCCCCGCGACTGGCAACCTGTGGGTCAGAATAGGCGCGCGGCTCGCCCACGACAGAGACGTCGAGGTGACTCCGGACTGCCTCCATCAGCTTGGCAGCGACCCCAGCGACACCGCCGACGCCGACATCAATCCACTGCGATTCACTCAGGAAATACTCGAAAGCCGGTGGCAACGGCGCAGCACCCGTGCGAAGCGTGATGATCGCTCGTCCCTTGGACGAAGCGCGCTCGATCTCCTTGCCGACGTGCTTCGAGGCGATTGCGCTGTCGGACAGAACCAGAATCAGCGCCTTCGCCCCGCTGATGGCCAAAATAATGGCATCCGCGTAGTGCGCTCCAGGAGTTACATCCCGTGGCGCGATCCAGCACCGCAGGCCGTTCCGCTCCAGAGTCTCGACAATGTCATTGGCAAGGGCTGCATCCTGCGAGGCGTAACTGACGAATACATCGGGTGAGCCTGAAGGAGCGCCCTTCGGATGCTCGTCGCCACCCCCTTCAGCCATGCCCGTCCCCCTAGAAGCTTGGGCGATGTTCGCGGATGCTCTCCGCGTTGGCAACAAACTCGCGGCTAGGCTTACTGGAACGTCAATCTTGGGGCGGCCATCCGGCGGGACTTGAATTCCGCTTCAGGCTGCAAGCGGAAATGGCGCGCCCGGAGGGATTCGAACCCCCTACCCCTTGGTTCGTAGCCAAGTACTCTATCCAGATGAGCTACGGGCGCGTTGCGGGCGCGAATCCTACCAATATCCCGCCTAAGCGTCTAATTCGGCGGGGTTTCCTGCTGCAAGCGGTGGGCCACGGCTTCGGCCTGCTCGAGCACCCGGAGGATGTTTCCGCCCGCAATTTTGGCTAGATCCTCATCACTCCAGCCCCGGCGGACGAGTTCGGCAAAGAGATCAGGGTACATGGAGACGTCGGAGAGCCCCCCCGGCCAGTCCTCGTTACCGTCGTAGTCGCTGCCGATGCCGATGTATTCCACGCCGATCATTTTGCGGATGTATTCGATGTGATCGGCCACCTCGCCGATGCTCACTTTGGGCATCACGGTCTTGGCCCGGATTTCCTCATTGATGGCGGCGCGCTCGGCTTCGCTCTTGCCCTGGGCGCGGGCGTTGTACTCCTGGATCGCCGGAAGGGTGACGTCGGCCGCGGCCTGGGAGATGAAGCCGGAGACAAAGGTCACCATCAACACGCCGCCATTCACGGGCAGCATCTTGATCACGTCGTCGGGGACATTGCGCGGGATGTCGCACAGCGCCCGCACGGATGAGTGGGAGAAGATCACGGGTGCCAGCGACACTCGAATAGCATCGCGCATGGTGTCGGCCGAGGTGTGGGAAAGATCCACCAGCATGCCGATGCGGTTCATTTCGTGCACGACCTGTTCGCCAAGGGCGTTCAGGCCGCCGTAGGCCGGGGGCTCCTGCAGTGCGGCGTCGGCCCAGTTGGTGTGCCGGTTGTGCGTGAGCGTCATGTAGCGCACGCCGAGGTCGTAATAGGCGCGCAGCGCCCCGAGCGAATCCTCGATGGCGTGGCCGCCTTCGAGGCCGAGCATGGAGCCGATCTTCCCCGCCGCCTTGGCGGCGCGGATGTCGGCGGCGGTGCCGGCGAGCTGGAAGGTGTCGGGGTAGCGGGCGATCAGGCGCCTCGCAATGTCGATCTGCTCCAGTTGCGTGCGCGCGAAGTGGCCTTCGGCCTCGGGCGGCGTGTAAACGGACCAGAACTGGGCGCCGACCCGGCCTTCGCGCAGGCGCGGAATGTCGGTCTGTCCCTCAGCCGGCGCGTGTTTGCGAAGGTCGTAAGCGGCGACGTCGCCCGGAGCTGCCTTGTATTCGCGTATTGCCCAGGGCAGGTCGTTGTGACCGTCGAAAAGTATGGAGCGCGCCAGCACGGCTTTGGCGTGCTCGAGCGCCTCATCGGCGTGAACCGGTGCTGCGGCGAGCAGCGCCAGGAACGTGACACAGCCGCGCGCCGCCCGCAAAAAATGGCGGAGAGAGAGGAATCAATATGCCCGTGTAGGCTATTGCTTTACATGGAATTCTCGCCTAAGGCGATTTTTCGTACCATCGGAATGACGGAGCATTCTCCTCCAAGTATGAGCAGGTCCTCAATTCGCCAGGCAGGCCACGTTCCGCATCATCGGCCAGCAATGTCAATGGGAGTTGAACAGCGCGAAAGGCCCCATGGCCTTTACGTGACAGCTCGACAGCAACCTTGCCCCAGTCGGCCGCGTCATCTCCGCCCAGTCGACACCATGGACGGCTAGGTCGAGCCCCGTTTCGCGTCCACGCTGAGCGAGCCCGGCCCGACGCTGGCCATTAAGATGAAGCCGCCGGCCATTGCCAGATTCTTGAGAAACATGATCATTTGGATCTGATCGGCGAACTGGTTATGGAAGATCGCCGCTGTCAGCAGACAGAAGCCAGCCAGCAGCGTGGCGACGATGCGAGTTCTGTACCCCACAGCGACCGACAGGCCTGCACCGATCTCGAACAGGATTGTGGGCCACAGCAACGCGCCGGGGACATGCATCGCTTCCATGTAGCCACGC
>JAOUGR010000005.1 GCA_029857655.1 Gammaproteobacteria bacterium
CACCGGCGCCATGACGGCCGCACTCGCCACCGCGCCGATGCCGAGCATCACCTGCTGGCGCCACGGCGTGGCGCCAATCAGCTGGCCGGCCTTGAGGTCCTGCAGGTTGTCACCGGCGATCGCGGCAGCGTTGCAGATCACGGCACCGATCATGATCGCTGCGACCGGCCCGATGGTGGAACCCTTGCCCATGATTCCGAGCAGGATCAAGGACGCGAACAGTATCGTGGAGATCGTGATGCCGGAAACCGGGTTATTGGAAGAGCCGACGAGGCCTGCCATGTAGCCGCTGACCGACGAAAATACGAAACCGGCGATCACCATGATCACCGCCATGGTCAGGGCGATGCCGAAGCTGTCCACAACCACGTAATAAAGCGCGAAGATCGGGATCACGAACAGCACGATGCCGGTCATGATCATGCTCATCGGCAGGTCGCGCTCGGTGTCCGGAATGTCTGCGCCGGCGATGCCGCGCACTTTAAGGCCGGTCTTGATGCCGGACAGCAGCGACTTGCGCAGCGACCACAACGACCACAGGCCGCCGATCAGCATGGCGCCGACACCTATGAACCGGATCTGCCGGCTCCAGATCAGGTAGGCCGCATCACCAGCTGAGAGCCCGACGAGCTCCGCCGCGAGCGCGGGGTCGTGGCCCGACATGAACGTGTTGTACCAGGGGATGAAGAACCACCAGGACAAAGCCCCGCCCGACAGCATCAGCACGCCGATGTTCAGTCCGACGATGTAGCCGACACCGAGCAGCGCGGGGGACAGGCTGATCCCGAAGAATCCGATGGTGCGCTCGCCGAAAAAACGCGCGGTGATGAATGATTCCGGCGAGAACTTGAGGCCCGACAGCGCGAGCTTGAAAAGCGCAGCCGCTCCGGCGGCGTACGACAGCGCCTTCACTCCGGGGCCCGGGTCCACGCTGATCTTGAGCACTTCGGCGGTCGCGACGCCCTCGGGAAACTGGAGCTTCTGGTCGAGAATCAACGTGCGGCGCAGCGGGACGGAGAACAGCACACCGAGCAGGCCACCCAGACCCGCGATCGCGAGCACCCACCAGTACTCGAAGTGGGTCCAGTGACCCATGATCACGAGCGCGGGAATCGTGAAAATCGTGCCGGCCGCAATCGACGAGCCTGCGGAGGCGCCGGTCGCGACGATGTTGTTTTCGAGGATGCTGGAGCGGCCCAGCATGCGCAGCACGCCCATCGAGACAACCGCAGCCGGGATCGCGGTCGCGACCGTCAGCCCCGCAAACAGGCCGAGATAGGCATTCGCCGCGGCGAGCAGCACGGTCAGGATCAGCGACAGGATGATCGCGCGTGCGGTCAGCTGCCGTGCAGCATCCGGGGAATTCATGTCGAACTCCTTTCCCTTACCAGCCGCACTCGCGGCCGCGGTTCTGTTCTTCGAGCCAGGTCATCAACGGATGAAAGTAGTCGATGATCGCAGAGGCGTCCATCTGGCGAGTGCCGGCGAGCTTCTCGAGCGCGTCCTGCCATGGCCTGCTCGCGCCGAGCGCGAGCATTTCCCGGAAGCGGCGGCCGGCCTCGGCATTGCCGTAGATCGAGCATTCATTCAATGGGCCTTTGAAGCCGGCTGCGTCGCAGAGTGCCTTGTGGAACTGGAATTGCAGCACGAAAGCGAGGAAATATCGCGTGTACGGCGTGTTGCCCGGTATGTGGTACTTGGCGCCCGGGTCGAAGTCTTCCTCGCTGCGCGCCACCGGAGCCTCGACGCCCTGGTACCTGCGGCGCAAGTCCCACCAGGCTTCGTTGTATTTTTCCGGAGGGATTGCGCCCGAGAACACGCCCCAGCGCCACTGGTCGATCATCTTGCCGAATGGCAGGAAGGCAATCTTTTCGACGGCGACTTTCATCTGGCGGTTGATCAGCGCCTTGTTGCTGCTCTTCATGCCTGTGGGCACCAGGCCGACATTCGCGAGATAGCCCTCGGTCATAGACAGGTTGATGGTGTCGCCGATGGCTTCGTGGAATCCGTCATTCGCGCCACTCTGGAACAGGTAGGGCTGGTCCAGGTAGCTCAGGTAATAATAGACGTGGCCCAGTTCGTGATAGATCGTGTACAGATCTTGCTCGGTCGGCTCGATGCACTGCTTGATGCGCACATCGCCGTGCGTATCCATGTTCCACGCGCTCGCATGGCAGACCACGTCGCGGTCGCGCGGTCGCGTCAACATCGAGTTTTCCCAGAAACGCGCCGGTAACTCCGGGAAGCCGAGCGACGTGTAGAAGGATTCCGCTGAACGTGCCATGCGGGTCGCGTCATAGCCCTGCTTCTTCAGCGCCGCAGTGACGTCGAGGTTCGAGACACCTGGGTAGGGCTCCAGCAGGTCGAAGATGTTGTTCCACTGCTGGGCCCACATGTTGCCGAACAGGTGCGCGGGTATCGGCTTGCCGTCCGGTACGCGATCCTTGCCGTACTTCTTTTGCAGCCTGCCGCGCGCATAGCAGTGCAGGCCGTCGTAGAGCGGTTTCACCTGCGTCCAGAGTCTTTCCGTCTCGTCCTCGAACTCCTTCGGGCTCATGTCATAACCCGAGCGCCACATCTCGCCGAGGTCGCCGTACCCGAGCTCCTGCGCGCCCTCGTTCGCAAGTTCGACAAAGCTCTGATAGTCCTTTCGCATCGGGCGCGAAATCGTATGCCAGCCGGTCCAGGCCGTGAGCTGCTCATCCCAGTCGCGGCTTTTCACGAGCGTGTCGGCGAGCTGGTCGAGATTTCGGCAGGTCTCGGGACCGCCTGGGCACCACTTGGCAGCGCCGTACATGGATTCCATGTGCGAAGAAATGGTCGTGAGTTCCGCGCGTTTTTCGGGATCATCCGGGGCGGGAGCGGCAAGCCCCTGCTTCAAGCGCAGCATCGCGCGCCGCGACTCTGGCGAAATCTCCAGGTCCGCGTAGGCCAGCGAATCCTTGACGGCCTTCGGGTAGTACTCCAGCACCCGCTCTTCGGCCTTGGCTACGAGTTGCTCGGTATCCGGGGTGATGTAGGTCTGCTGCACCCAGCTGGCCAGTGCGTTCTCGTGGCTGCGCTGCTGCAGGTCCTTGTTGACGCGCGCGACGAACTCATCCGCGCTTTCTTTCGGGGGCCTGTCGCCGCAAGCGCCGACGAAGCCAGCCAGGCAGAGCACGCTGCCAATCCGCGTAAGGCCGTTCATCGTCATTTTCCTTCGGCGCCGTGCATCCAGTGAATGATGCGGCCGGAAATAGCCCATAGCACGATACTGAAGCCGATCAGCGCCAGCGCCAGGCCGCCGAATACGCCCAGGAGTCCTGCATGCTCGGCGCGCACGCCCACGTCGGTCGCGATCGAAATCATCCAGGGGTACTCGCCCATGTGCTCCGAGAAAGCGCCGATGTAACCCGCCAGCGTGTTGGCAACGAAGTTGATCATGAACCAGACACCCATCATCAGGGAGCCGAGTCGCAGCGGCGCGAGCTTGGTGACCATGGATAGCCCGACCGGGCTGATGCACAGCTCACCGGTGGTGTGGAACAGATACCCGAGGACCAGCCAGAGCATGCCCGACTTCACGTCGGCGGTGCGCTGCATCTCGAACACGGCAATGACCAGGAAGATGAATCCGAGCGCGACCTGCAGCAGGCCAAGGTACATCTTGACTGGTGTCTTCGGATTCCTGCCGCTCTGGCCGAGCTTGCTCCACAGCATGGAGAAGAACGGGGCCAGCAGCACGATGAACAATGGATTCAGTGACTGGAACCAGCCGGTCGGGACGGTGAAACTGCCTACCTCGCGGTCCGTGTACTTTTCTGCGAACAGGTTCAGCAGGCCGCCAGCTTGTTCGAAGGCCGCCCAGAACATCACGACGAAGATGAAGACCACGAAGATTACGCGCAGGCGGTCTCGCTCCTCGGGCGTCAGTGGTTTTTTCTCCCCGCCGGCCAATTTCAGCGAACGACTGGCCGCGGGCTCGCGGCCGATGTCGCCGATGTAGCGCTGTGCAAACGCGAGCTGGATGACCACGGACAGCATCATGCCGATACCGGCGATCAGGAAGCCGACCCGCCATCCGTAGGCCGGATCTTCGCCAAACGTGGAGCAGAAAAGCGGCGCGAGGAAGGCGCCGAGGTTGATACCCATGTAGAAAATCGTGAATGCGCCGTCGCGGCGGGCATCGCCCTGCGGGTAGAGGTCGCCGACCATGGTCGAGATGTTCGGCTTGAAAAAGCCATTGCCGATGACCAGCAGCAGCAGGCCTACGTAGAAACTGGTCGCCGTCTCTGGAAACGCGATGCCCAGAGACTGGAGGGACCAGGCCGGGCTGACGCCCATGATGCCGAGCGGCGAGGCCAGCGCGAACTGGCCGAGCGCCATGACGACGCCGCCGATGATCACGGCCTTGCGCTGGCCAATGAAGTTGTCTGCGAGCCAGCCGCCGAACAGCGGCGTGAAATAGACGAACCCCGTGTACCAGGCGTAGAGCGTCAGTGCCTGCGCGCTGTCCCAGCCGAGGCCCGGGTTCGCGGCGTTGGTGGCGGCGACCGCGTAAAGCACCAGCAGGGCGCGCATGCCGTAGTAGCTGAAACGCTCCCACATTTCAGTCATGAACAGCAGGAACAGGCCCTTGGGATGTCCCAACCATGTTCCCGGCGGGACGTGGACGTTGGTCGTCATTATTTGATTACTCCAGAATCCGGCGAGTCTCGACGATGTTGCGGTGCAACATCAAGCCGGATCAGCTTCCGGGTCGGGCGGCCGGTCGCGTACCAGCAGGCGCGCCATGATGATGCCCGCCTCGAACAGCGCATACATCGGCAGCGCCATCATGGTCTGCGAAATTGGATCGGGCGGCGTCAGGAAGGCCGCGATGATGAATATCGCGAGCAATACGTAGCCGCGATTCTTGGTGAGCGCCTCGCGCCTGATGAGCCCGGTGCGCACCAGCAACACTGTCGCGACCGGAATCTCGAATGCGAGTCCGAATGCGAAGAACAGCAACACGGCGAAATCCATGTACTGCGTGATGTCCGTCATCATTTGCACGCCTTGCGGCGTCGTCATCACGAAGAAGCGGAAAGCCGCCGGGAATACGATGAAGTAGGCGAAGGCCGCGCCGGCGTAGAAGAGCACGACACTCGAGACGAACAGCGGCAGCGCAAAGCGTCGCTCATGGCGGTAAAGACCGGGCGCGATGAATGCCCAGATCTGGTACAGGATCACGGGCATCGCGAAAAAGAACGCCGCGAGCAGCGCAAGCTTGAATGGCGTCATGAATGGCGCCACGACCGAGGTCGCGATCAGGCTGGTTCCGGGTGGCATCTGCGCCAGCAGCGGCGCCGACAGCCAGCTGAAGATGTCATTCGCAAAGTAGAGGCAGGGGATCGCGATCACGAGCGTTGCGATCATTGCGCGCAGCAGCCGGTCGCGCAGTTCGAGCAGGTGCGAGATCAGCGAGCTCTCGGGGAGCTCCTCCGGAGCTGGCGCGGGGTCGTTCATGACGGATCCGGTCCGTCAGTCTTTTCCGGGGGATCCACCGGGGCGACGCCCGGTGGGCGGCGCACCGGTGGTTTCTGGTCGAGGCCCGTATTGATCGATACTTCGTCATCAAGCTGCTGGCGCAACTGGCGCGCCATCGCGCGTGCGCGGCCGGCCCAGCGGCCGATCTGGTTGGCGAGCTTCGGGAGCTTCTCGGGGCCCAGCACCAACAGCGCGATGCCGAGTATCAGGATGATCTCGGTGAAGCCGACCTCAAACATCAGGCGTCAGGCGTTCTTCGAGGAGTCGACGTTGTCGGGTTTCTTGCTGCTGAAATCCGCGTCCGGGCGATCGTCCTGTACGAGCTTCTTGTCGGCTTCCTCGTTGTCGCCCTCGTTCATGGACTTCTTGAAGCCCTTGACCGCGGCGCCCAGGTCGGACCCGATGGTGCGCAGCTTCTTTGCCCCGAATACCAGGAGCGCGATCGCGAGGATGATCAGCAGTTCCCTGAAACCAATACCCATAATTGCAACTCCAGCCCGCGCAACCGGCGCAGCAGTGAATGATACGCCAAACCACTCTCAGGCCCTGTGACGGGAAGCCTGGATCCAGAATGTAACGGGCCCGTCGTTGACAAGCGACACCCGCATATGGGCCCCGAATCGGCCCGCCTGGACGCCCGGAAACCGCTGCCGTGCCAGCCCCAGAAACTCCTCGAACAGGCGTCGGCCCTCTTCCGGTGGGGCCGCGGTGCTGAATCCCGGCCGCAGGCCCTTTTTTGTGTCCGCGGCCAGAGTGAACTGGGGCACCAGCAACAGGCCGCCGTTGACGTCCGTGACCGAAAGATTCATGCGCCCTTCGGCATCGGCGAACACCCGATAGTTCAACAGTCGCTCCAGCAGGCGTCCAGCCTCGGCCGACGTGTCGTCATGCTCGACGGCGACCAGGACCAGGAGCCCGGACCCGATGCGCGCAACCTCGTTCTCCGCGACCGCGACAGATGCGCCGGTCACGCGCTGCAGGAGCCCGATCAAGCGTTACTCGCCGTCATCGCGTGACGCCTTCTCCCAGTGGAAACGGTGCAACAACCGGTGGATCACGGGCGAAATCAGGATGGCGGCGACGACGATGAGAACGAGACCGGCGTACAGCGCGTAGAACCCGGCAAACAACTTTCCTGCATCGGTACGCGGCATGTCCACGGGTCCCATGCCACCCAGCAACATGGCGGCGTTCAGGAAAGCGTCGATCCATGGCAGGCTCTCGAAAAACGCGTAGCCGGCCATGCCGAGGGCAAGCGACGAGCCGATGACGCCGAGGCCGGCGAACAGGTGCCACGCCAGGCGGCGCAGGAATTTCGCGCGGGGCAGTGGCGGCTTGTGCCTTGGCTCGTACACGGCGGGATCAGCGGGCCGCGATCTGGCGGCGCAGGCGCTTCAGGAACACGCTCATCTCCTTCGCCGCCTGAATGTCGCCACTCTTGCGGGCGGCTGCAATGCCGAGCTCGTAAATTTCCGCTGCGCGCTCGGGCGAGCCGGCGCCCGCATGGGCTTCGCCCAGCGCCTTCCACGCCGCCGAGTAACCCGGATTCCGCTCCACGGCCTGCCGCAGGTGATCGATCGCGGCCAGAAGATCGCCGGCCTTCAGGCATTCGAGGCCGAGTGAGTAGCGCAGCAGCGGGGAATCCTGGCCGCGTTCCAGCATCAATTGCAGGTTGTCGCGCAGCGCCATGTCAGCGTTGCCAGAAAGCCGGGGTCAGCAGCAGCACCAGCGTGAAGATTTCGAGTCGGCCGACCAGCATCGCCACCGCGCACACCCACTTGGCGGAATCCGGCACATCGCGGAACGTGATGATCACGTCGCCGAGCCCGGGGCCCACATTGTTGAGGCTGGTCGCGATCGCCGACCAGGCCGTGACCTGGTCCAGGCCGAACATCATCAGCAGGAACATCAGCACCGCGAACACGACGAAATACATTGCGAAGAAGCCCGCTATGCCGCTGATGACCCGCTGCGGCACGACGCGGCCCGCGAGCTTGACCGGAATCTCGGCGCTCGGGTGAACGAGCCGCTTCAGCTCCACGACACCCTGGCGGAACACGATCAGCCAGCGGATCACCTTCATGCCGCCGGCGGTCGAGCCGGCGCAGCCGCATACCAGCGTCAAGAGCATCATGAATGCTGGCAGCGCGCCGGGCCAGTGTGCAAAGCCGGTAGTCAGGTATCCGGTGCTGGTCTGGATCGACACGATCTGGAAGCTGGCATGGCGCAGCGCGGACCCGAACGTAGCGAATTCACCCTGCAGCCACAGGTAGACGGCCGCACCGGTGATCACGACGGCGACCAGCCAGAAATAGGCCCTGAATTCCGTGTCACGCCAATAGGTGTAAGGATCGCGCTGGCGAATCGCCAGGAAGTGCAGCGCGAAACTGGCGCCGCCGAGAAACATGAATACGGTTGCGATCACCTCGATGGCCGGGCTGTCAAAGTAGGCAAAGCTCGCGTCGTGCGTCGAGAAGCCGCCGGTCGACATCGTGCTGAAAGCATGGCCGACGGCATCAAAACCACTCATGCCGGCAACGTAGTAACCCAGTGCACAGGATGCGGTCATCAGCGCATAGATCGTCCAGAGAGCCTTGGCCGTCTGCGTGATGCGTGGCGTCAGCTTCTGGTCCTTCATCGGTCCGGGTGTTTCGGCTTTGTACAATGACATGCCGCCGATGCCGAGCACCGGCAGCAGCGCTACCGCCAGCACGATGATGCCCATGCCGCCAAGCCACTGGATCTGTTGCCGGTAGTAAAGAATCGATTTTGGCAGCTCGTCCAGTCCGACGATTACCGTGGCGCCCGTGGTCGTGAAACCGGATACGGCCTCGAATACGGCGTCCGTAAAGCTGAGTGCCGGCACGTCGGTGATCAGGAGCGGCGTCGCGCCAGCGAGCCCGAGGCAGATCCAGAACACGGCAACGACGAGAAAACCGTCGCGCAGCCGCAAGTCGCGGCGCACTTTGCGCACCGGCAGCCACAGCAGCAGGCCAATCGCGGCGACGATCAGGAATGAATCCAGGAATGGCTGCCAATGGCCGTCGCCAAAAGCCAGTGCGACGCCGATCGGTGGCAGCATCGTCACGCTGAACATCAGGAGCATCAGCCCCAGGATGCGCTGCACCATCGGGAGATTCATGCGCGCGTGCCGGCCTGGAACAGCCGGCCGACATCCTCCACGTGACGGCGGTCGGTCAGGAACAGGATCACGTGATCGTCCGCCTCGATGACCGTGTCGTGGTGCGCCATCATGGCTTTCTCGCCACGCACGATTGCACCGATGGTCGTACCCTCGGGCAGGTCTATCTCGTCAACGCGCTTTCCGGCCACCGGCGAATTCCGGCTGTCGGCGTGCACGATCGCTTCCATCGCCTCTGCCGCGCCGCGGCGCAGCGAATGCACGCGCACCACGTCACCGCGGCGCACATGCGACAGCAGCGCCCCGATCGTTATTGTCTGCGGCGAAATCGCGATGTCGATCTTGCCGCCCTCCATCAGTTCCGCATAGGAGGGCCTGTTGATCAATGCCATTACGCGCCGCGCTCCGAGGCGTTTCGCCAGCATTGCGGAAAGGATATTGATCTCTTCGGCATTGGTCAGCGCCACGAACACGTCAGTGTCGTCTATGTTCTCCTCGAGCAGGAGTTCCTCGTCCGCGGCGTCACCGGTAAGCACCAGCGTGTTGCGCAGGGTCTCGGCGGCTCGTCGCGTACGCTCGACGCTGCGATCGATCAGCTTGACCTGGGCGCGGTCCTCGAGGGCACGCGCAAGCCGGAACCCGATATTGCCGGCGCCGGCGATGACGACGCGCCGCACCGGCGCCTCCTCGGTGATCAGTTCCTTCATCATCGTGCGCATGTCGTCGCGGGCGGCGATGAAGAACACCTCGTCGTGCTCGGCGATGATCGTGTCGCCCTCAAGCTTCACGTTCTGGTCGCCTCGGTAGATGGCGGCTACGCGCACGTCGCGATTTGGTATGTGGTCGCGCAGTTCCCTGAGCTGATGACCTACCAATTTGCCGCCCTTGAGGGCGCGCATGCCGACCAGGCGCACGCGGCCATCGGCGAAGTCGAGAACCTGGAGCGCGCCCGGGTAGCGGATCAGCCGCTCGACGTAATCGGTGACGAGCTGTTCGGGACTGATCGCGAGGTCCACCGGAATCGCGGTATCTCCGAAGAGTTCCGGGCGACGGTGGTAATCGCCGGAGCGGATGCGCGCGATCTTGGTCGGCGTCTGGTACAGCGTCCAGGCGACCTGGCAGGCAATCATGTTGACTTCATCGCTATTCGTGAGCGCGACGATCATGTCGGCGCCTGCGGCGCCCGCTGCCTCGAGCACGGCTGGATGCGCCGCGTTGCCGGACACCGTGCGGATGTCGAGCCGGTCCTGCAGGTCGCGCAGGACTTCGTCGCGGGTGTCCACCACGGTGACGTCGTTGACCTGTTCGCGGGACAGCTGCTGTGCAGCCGTGCTGCCGACCTGGCCGGCGCCGAGAATGATGATTTTCATGGCGGCAGATTCTAGCGCAGCCTCGCACGCCCGGCCGCAGAACAACGATGTTCATCCCCGCCACCTCGCGGGCGCCTGGCTTGGCGCTTTCGGACGCGCGGATCAGCTGATCTGCTCGAGGCGCGCCAGCGAGAACATCAGCCACTTCTGGCCGGCATCCTCGAAGTTCACGTGCACCTGCCGGTTCTCGCCATTGCCCTCGAAACGAAGGATCGTGCCCTCGCCGAACTTGGGATGGCGCACGCGGGCGCCGAGGCGCATTGGCGTTTCCTCGCCGGCGGGTGGGGGTGCGGCACGCGACCGTCGTTGCGGCGTGCCGCTCCCTATGTCGGTGCCGCGACGGATGATGGCCGGTCCGGGGGCACTGTACAGCGGCCGGCTGACGGAAATCCTGGGCCGGATTTCCTCGATCGCCTCGGGCGGCAGTTCCGACAGGAAGCGCGACGGGTCGCGGTAGGACGTGTGGCCGAAGATGCGCCGGCTTTCCGCGTGGGTGAGGTACAGCCTCTGCATTGCGCGGGTGAGGCCCACGTAGCACAGGCGCCGTTCCTCGGGCAGCTTGTCGGCGTCGAATGCGGAGCGTTCCGACGGGAACAGCCCTTCCTCCAGGCCGACGATGAACACGGTAGGGAACTCGAGGCCCTTGGCCGCGTGCAATGTCATCAACTGCACGCAGTCGAGCCCGACCGCGGCCTGGGTCTCGCCGGACTCGAGGGTGGCGTGGGCGAGAAATGCGGGCAGCGGCGCCAGGCCGTCGTCATTCTCCGGGACAAATCCTTCGGCGGCATTGACGAGTTCGTCCAGGTTTTCGACCCGCGCCTCGCCCTTGTTGTCCTTCTCCCGCGCATGGTGGGCGCGCAGACCCGAATTTTCGATGACCACGCGCACCTGCTCGTGCAGCGGAAGTTCCGCGATCTCGGCGGCAAGGTGATCGATCAGCGCGAAGAAACCCCTGAGTGCACCGGCTGCGCGGGATGGCAGCCCGGGCAGGAGTGCCTGCCCGGCGTCCCACAGGGTCTGGCCCTTTTCCCTTGCGGCTGCGCGGAGCAGGTCGACGGTCGCGTTACCGATACCGCGTGTGGGCAGGTTGACGACGCGCTCGAATGACAGGTCATCACCACGCAGCTGCGTCAGGCGCAGATAGCTGAGCGCGTCCTTGATTTCGGCGCGCTCGAAGAACCGCAGCCCGCCATAGACGCGATACGGCATGCGCGCCGCCATCAACGCCTCCTCGAAGGCGCGCGACTGGGCATTGGAGCGATAAAGCACTGCTGCTGCCGCGAGCGGCAGGCCGCTCTGCTGGTGTTCGCGGATCCGCTCGAGCACGAAATCGGCCTCGTCGCGCTCGTTGAATGCAGCGTAGACGCGGATCAGATCGCCGCCCTTGGCCGCGGTCCATAACTCCTTGCCCATGCGATCCGTGTTTTTCGCGATGATCGCGTTGGCTGCACCGAGGATCACGGCGGTCGAACGGTAGTTCTGCTCGAGGCGGCAGACAGTTGCCGAAAAATCACGACGAAAGTGCTGCATGTTTTCGACCCGCGCGCCCCGCCAGCGGTAAATGGACTGGTCGTCGTCGCCGACCACGAATGGGATGCCCGGCGGGCCGGCGAGGAATTTCAGCCAGTCGTACTGGACGCTGTTGGTGTCCTGGAACTCATCCACCAGCAGGTGCCGGAAGCGTTCACGGTAATACGCGCCGAGATCCGCGATGTCGCGCAGGGTCTCGAAGCTTCGCAGCAGCAATTCCGCGAAGTCGACGACGCCCAGCTGCTCGCAGCGCTGCTGGTACTGTTCGTAGAGCCTGATCAGCTGCTGGCGCGTCGGGTCACCGCGGTCGTCCAGGCGTTTCGCGCGGCGGCCCTCGTCCTTGTGGGCATTGATGAAACCCTGCACCTCACGGGGGACCCAGCGTTGCTCGTCGAGATTCTGCTCGCGGATTAGCTTGCGCACGAGCCGGTGCTGGTCCTCTTCATCGAGGATCTGGAAGGACTGCGGCAGGCCGGCCTCGCGCCAATGACGGCGCAACAGCCTGTGGGCGATGCCGTGGAATGTCCCGACCCACAACGCGCCGCCGGGCATGTCCAGCAGCGATTCGATGCGCCCACGCATTTCCGCGGCCGCCTTGTTCGTGAATGTAACCGCTATCAGGCCGTGCGGTGATACTCCGTGCTCGCGGATCAGCCAGGCGGCGCGATGCGTCAGGACGCGCGTCTTGCCGCTGCCGGCGCCGGCCAATACGAGGATGGGAACGAGCGGCGCGGTGACGGCTTCGCGCTGGGCGTCGTTCAGCGATTCAAGGAGGTCATGGCTGGGCATGGGGCGCGCATTCTAGCAAGCGCCCCGCCCGTTACCGAGGTGTCACTTGCTGCGTTTCCTCGGCGAAATTCACGAGGGCAAGCGCGAGTGCAATGACCACTGGGCCCAGGAACATCCCGATGACGCCGAAGGCGATGAGGCCGCCCAGCACGCCGATGAATACGGCCAGCGTCGGCACGACCGCGCGGCCCGAGATCAGCAACGGTTTCAGGAAGTTGTCCAGGGTGCTGACCACGAGGCCGATCACCGCCAGAATGATTGCGGCGACATAGCGGCCCTGGAACAGCAGCACGGCGACCGCCGGCGCCCACACCAGCGCCGTGCCGCCGAAGGGCACGATGGAAAACACCGCGGCGATCACGCCGAATACGACGGGCGCGGGGAGCCCGACGACCGCGAATCCGATGCCGAGCAGCAGGCCCTGGATCATCGCGGTCACGACCGTGCCCAGTACGACGGCGCGGGTCACGGACCCAAGCCGATTCCGCAGTTCGTCTCGTCTCGAGGGTTCAAGCGGCACGAGGTTGATCGCTGCGCGCGCCATTCCCTGGCCGTCACGTATGAAGAAGAACAGCAGGAAAAGCATCACTGTGAAGTTCAGGACCGTGCCGAGCGCGCCTAGCAGCGCGGCGCCTCCAAAGGCCGCGAGCCGCTCGAAAAGCGCCTGTGCGGTCTTGAGCAGCCAGGCTTGCGCGTCGGCCGCGCTGATGCTGGCGTACTGGTCGAGCCACGCGAGCGCGGGTCCGAGTAGCGGCAGGTCGGCCAGCTCGGGAACGCCCTGGCCATGATGCTGTTCAAGCCAGCCCTGCAGCAGGGTCGCGAGGCCGGCCGCCTGCCTGCCGAAGGCAACGGCGAGTGTCGCCAGCGGGCCGACGAACATCAGCAGCACGAATATCGTCAGCAGTGACGCGGCGACGGTGGCGCGGCCGCGCAGCAGGACAGCAAGGCGCGCCTGCGCGGGCTGCAGCAGGAACGCCAGGAAGATCGCCCAGGCGAGCGGCGCGAAGAATGGCTCGAGGATCTGGTACATCAGGGCCGCGAGCAGCGCGAGGCCCGCAATCGCGAGCACACGTTCGTAAAATCGCGTGTCCTGGGACTCACCCATGCGCGACACCGCTACAGTGCCGCGCGGATGCGCGCGGCATGCCCGGCAAGCACCGCCGGGTCCGCCTGTCCTGCGGCATGGATCCCGAGGTCCTTGCCGGCGTAGCGGGGGATGACGTGGATGTGAAGATGAAACACGCTCTGTCCCGCTGCGGCACCGTTCAGTTGCGCGATCATGATCCCGGGTGGCGCGAAGGCCTTCTTCACGGCGCGAGCGACCATCTGCGCAGTGCGCATCGCGGCTGCCGCAGCTTCCGGCGAGGTCGAGAAAATGTCCTCGCCGGCAGATTTCGGGATCACCAGCGTGTGGCCTTCGGCCTGCGGCATGATGTCCATGAATGCGAGGGTATCGGCGTCCTCATAGACGCGATGGCAGGGAATCTCGCCACGGACGATGCGGGCAAAGATGTTGTCGGCGTCATAAGCCATCGAGGCGCTCCGGTTCCAGTTCGATCGTGAGCAGGCAATGATCGGGCCAGCGCCCGCCCTGCGGGTAATGCCAGACTTTGTATGAGCCGGCCACCAGTGCACTGGAAAGTCTTCGGCCGAGCACGAAGTAGTCGATAGGCTGGCGTGCGCCATGGCCGTTGCCGCAGGCGACGGCACCATGTTCGACTCCGGGATTCAGGAGCTCCGCCCCCGGCGGATCGCCGTCGTTGATTTCCGGCCAGATCGCCACGCTCCGGCCCATTGCGTCACGCGCACTTTCCCGCTCGATGTCGAAACGCCGGTTGAAGTCTCCGATCACGGCAAATGCATTGCCGGCGCGTGCACGCCGGTCGATCCAGTCCTCCAGTATCGGCACCTGCTGCTGGAGCCGCCGGCAGGCGTCGCGCGGCTCGCTGAGCGGATCGCTGTTGCAGGCCGACTTCAAGTGCACGGCCAGCAGGCGGATGGCACGGCTGGTGCCGGGATAGAGCGTGAGGTCCGCGCCGCGGCGCACGTAATCGTCGAGGCCGAGCGCGCGGTAATCGCGGTCGCAGCGATGCGGAATGCCGCGGCGAACCGCGAAGCCGACATTCTGCACATTGTGCCGGGTCGTGAAGCAGAAGACGTATTGCGGGAATATCCGCTTCGCTACTTCGCGCCCATCCGTCTCCTGCAATGCGATGACGTCGAGTTCCGCTCCGCCCGCAAATTCACGGAGCCGCGCCAGGTCGCGCTCGCTCCAGCGCCCCTTTGGGACCAGGTCGCAGGGGAAGGTCCGGTCGTTGCCGCCCGCGCGCTGCTGCTTGCCGAAGCAGCTCCCGGCATGCGCATCGAATGTCCCGGGCGTCATCATCCACTCGAGATTCCAGGTACCGACGCGCAGCCGGTCGGGGGCGCCTGCTGCGGGTGTCGCCGCCGCGAGCGCTAGGACGAGTACCGCGACGCGGATCATTTGCCGGGCGTGCGCCGGTTGGCGACGAGATCCTGGACCACGGCCGGATCCGCGAGTGTTGACGTGTCGCCGAGCTGGTCGTGCTCGTTCGCCGCGATCTTGCGCAGGATGCGCCGCATGATCTTGCCGGATCGCGTCTTCGGCAGCGCCGGAGCCCACTGGATAAATTCGGGCTGCGCGATCGGCCCGATTTCCTGGCGCACCCACTGTGTCAATTCCTTGCGCAGCGCTTCGGATGGCTGCTCACCAGTGATCAGCGTGACGAAAGCATAGAGGCCCTGGCCCTTGATGTCGTGCGGGAAGCCGACGACCGCAGCTTCCGCAACTTTCCGATGTGCAACGAGTGCGCTTTCGACCTCGGCCGTGCCGATGCGGTGGCCGGACACGTTGATGACATCATCCACGCGGCCCGTGATCCAGTAATAGCCGTCCTCATCGCGGCGCGCACCGTCGCCGGTGAAGTACTTGCCGCGAAAAGTCTTGAAGTAGGTGTCGATGTAGCGCTGGTGATCGCCGTAAACCGTGCGCATCTGGCCGGGCCAGCTGTCCAGGATCACCAGGTTGCCGTCGGCGACGCCCTCGAGTTCCCGGCCCTCCGCATCCACGAGGCCCACGCGCACACCCGGCAGCGGCAGGGTCGCAGAGCCTGCTTTCAGTGCCGTCGCGCCTGGCAACGGCGATATGAGTATTCCGCCGGTCTCGGTTTGCCACCAGGTATCGACGATCGGGCAGCGGCCGTCCCCGACCACGCGGTAGTACCACTCCCATGCCTCGGGATTGATCGGTTCGCCGACGGTGCCCAGCAGACGCAGGCTCCTGCGCGAGCAGGCCTTGACCGGTGCATCGCCGTCGCGCATCAATGCGCGGATCGCCGTCGGCGCCGTGTAGAAAATCGTGACTTTGTGCTTGTCCACGACCCGCCAGAAGCGGGAGACGTCCGGATAGTTCGGCACGCCCTCGAACATCAGGCTGGTCGCGCCATTCGAAAGCGGGCCATACACGATGTAGCTGTGGCCCGTGACCCAGCCGACGTCCGCCGTGCACCAGTAGATGTCCTCCTCGCGGTAATCGAACACGCAGGAAAACGTGAAGTTCACGAAAACGAGATAGCCGCCGCTCGTATGCAGCACGCCCTTTGGCTTGCCGGTGGAGCCCGAGGTGTAGAGGATGAAAAGAGGATCCTCCGCATTCATGCGTTCCGGCTCGCAGGCTGGCTGCTGCGCCGCGGTTATTTCGTGGTACCAGAGGTCGCGGCCTGCGACCCAGTTGACCTTGCCGCCCGTGCGCCGCACGACGATGACGTTCGTGACCTTCAGCCCGCGCGACGAGATCGCCGCGTCCACATTCGCCTTGAGCGGGATCGCCTTGTTGCCGCGCACACCCTCGTCGGCAGTGATCACGAGCGTCGATTCGCAGTCGTGTATCCGGCCCGCAAGCGATTCGGGCGAGAAGCCGCCGAATACGACCGAGTGCACGGCGCCGATGCGTGCGCAGGCCAGCATCGCGACCGCCGCCTCGGGGATCATCGGCATGTAGATCGTGACGCGATCACCCTTGGCGACACCTGCTGCGCGCAGTGCATTGCCGAATCGGCAGACGTCGGCATGCAGTTCGCGGTAGCTGATCGCCCGCGAATTGCCGGGATCGTCACCCTCAAACAGCAGCGCCGTCTTGTCGCCGCGGCTGGCGAGCTGGCGGTCGAGGCAGTTGACGGAGACATTCAACTCGCCGTCCTCGAACCAGCGCACGCGGAAGTCCGCCGGATCGAATGAAACGTTCTTGATGCGCGTCGGGAACCGGATCCAGTCGAGGCGTTTCGCGATGCGCGCCCAGAATCCTTCCGGGTCCCGGACGGACTCCTTGTACATCGCGTCGTAGTCCGCGGCCTTGACCCGGGCGTCCCTGGCGAAGGCTTC
The DNA here is from genome assembly GCA_029857655.1 of Gammaproteobacteria bacterium. Classification (GTDB taxonomy): domain Bacteria; phylum Pseudomonadota; class Gammaproteobacteria; order Steroidobacterales; family Steroidobacteraceae; genus SCUD01. The sequence continues at coordinate 16,741 of JAOUGR010000005.1, forward strand.
CGGAACAGGGTGTTTGAGTACGTCCATGGCGCCAATTCTAGCGGCATTGATGCAGGTCAAGGCACCGGTTGTGCCAATTCGTAAGCTGAACCATGGGCTGCAGGCGCGCGCCATGAACAGACTTTTGTTGCTTTCGCTGTTAGTCATCGCGCATGGAGCTGCCGGCGAAGGGCTAGACACGCTTGTGACGGACGGCAAGGCGGGGCTCGACCTGCGCTACCGTTACGAAAGCGTAGAGCAGGCGGACAAGCCCTCGACCGCGGGCGCCAATACCCTCCGGCTGCGACTGAATCTGGCGTCCGGCAGCGTCAACGGATTTTCCGGATTTGCGGAGTTCGACCATCTGCAGGTCATCGGTGGAGAACATTACGACAGCACGCGAAATGGCCTGACGAATTATCCCGTTGTCGCGGATCCCGAGGGCACGGACCTGAATCAAGCCTACCTGCAGTATGCGGGCCGGGCCGGCACGACGCTCCGTCTCGGTCGCCAGCGTATCCGCCTGGATGGCGAGCGGTTCGTCGGCTCGGTCGGCTGGCGCCAAAACGAACAGACGTTTGATGCGTTCTCGCTGGAAACGAAGGCGCTGTCCGGCGTCACTGCTACATACGCCTATGTCGACCAGGTGCGCCGCGTATTCGGGCCGGATTCCGGCTCACCCGCGGAAACTTTCGATAGCGACAGCCATGTCCTGAATCTGAAGTTGACCAGACTCCCGGTTGGCGCTCTGACGTTGTACGGATATCTGCTGGATTTCGATGACGCACCGCAGCTGTCGGCGAACACTTATGGGGTCCGCTACGACGGCAGTCATGCGCTCGGCGAGAAAATGAAATTCGGCTGGGCGCTCGAATACGCGCATCAGCAGGATGCCGGCGATAACCAGGCCAGC
>JAOUGR010000199.1 GCA_029857655.1 Gammaproteobacteria bacterium
CTGGATCGCGTTCGAGGGCGCGAAGGCCCTCGCGCGCGGCGTCTGGCCCGGCGTGCCGCAGCGCGTCAGGCTCGACTAGCCACGCGCGGGCGCGCCGCGCCTGGAATGGCGGAAGAGGCATCTTTACAGTGAGTGTCCGGAATACCGGGGCGATGCCACCGGTGCTGCTCGCCATCACAGGTGCGGCCTGTCTTCCCAAATTGCATGGGCGCTGGTCCAGCGCTCCAGGAGTTGATCGCAAATTCACGGCTATAGCCCATAGCCCGGGACGGCGAGTTGTCGAAGCGACCCCTAAGGCGGACATCTTCGCGTGCGCGCATTTGTCGTAATTTCTTACACTTCGTCCCGTTCGAATGTCTCTCTTAATCGTAACCGCTTGAATTGTTTGGGCGACGCAGAATGGGCTCGGTTCGTGCTTGGCATATTGTCACAAGTAGAGATGCGGTCTTATGCCTCGCTCTATCCCGCCTTCCCTTCATCCTGGGCGAGGTCTTGCCGCCAAGGATTACGCAAACAGACTGGAGGTGCAGCCATGAAACGACTTATGGCGTTCTGTTTGTTCACCTTTGGAGCAAGTCTTTGGTTAGCCACCAGCCATGCAGTTGTGGTGAGCATCGATTCGTTCTCAGTTTCCGGCACCAATTTGGCCGGCTTTAGTTTTACCGATAATTTTAGTGATGGGACACCACCGCCCTGCGGACCGAGCGGGTGTAGCAGCCAGCCCTTTTTTTATGGTGTGAACAGCACGAATCCACTTCCTGCTGAGTCCGGCGGCTTCCTGCAACTTGATTCTTCGAATGGCATTGCAGGTACGAATGCTGGGGGCGGAGCGCGAATTAACGAGTCGGTCTATGTAAGCGAACTACTTTCGGACACAGGCGGGGCAATATCGATGGCCGGCATCTTTAGCCTTCCTGTGCTTTCAGGACCATTGAATGAAGGCTATGGGATAGTGTTTGGGGGTGTTCTTCAGAGTTTGGATCTTAACGTGCAATGGTGGATCGGGAACGCGAGTAATCCAGCAGGTTGGTATGTTCGTTATCTTGTGCAGGATCGCAATCTCAGCACGATTACGACGATTGGTGCGGCCCTCGTGACCATTCCTTCGGGAGCTGATGAGATTTACCTTTCCCTGAGTCGTGCCGCCGGTTCTGACCTGTTCGCAGCAGATTATGCGTACGTAGCGGGAGGATCGGTTGGCTCTCTAACGTCATTAGGTTCTGCTCAAGGATTTCAATACGGACCCTTTATCCGTCCGCAGTTTCACGCGTTCGAGACAGTGCCGGCGCCAGGCACCACAGTGCCGGAGCCAGGCACATTGTTGTTGATGGCAGGGGGGATTATTGCGCTTGTGGCAGCACGCAGACGGCTCCCCTTGAATCCTCGAACTGAAGCCTAGACATTTTCGCGGCTAGTGTCGCGCTTCTCGGCATCGGGCTAGCCGGACTCGGCTTCTCTCGCCGCCGCACGCGCACCAGCTAATCCGCGTCAGACGGAGGAGGAGACAGGACCCCGCTGCCGCGGGGTTTGTCTTTGTGTCATCGCTTGCGTCTAGACTCCCACGGCGGCGCGGGTTTGGGATCGGCCCACAGACCTCGGCGTGCCAATCTCGCTTCCTCGTACATCCCGTAAAGAGGCGAGGCCTTCGGCACCCGGTCGCGGCAGTCCCTGGCCGAGCTGTGCGCCGGCAAGGATGTGACCTGCCCAGGTTCTTAGGACCAATCGTAACTTGAGAGAATGGCTCCCGCAGCCAGAAAGGGAGCCGATGAAGAAGAGCCGATTCACCGAGGAACAGATGGTCGCGATCCTGCGGGAGGCCGACAAGGTGCCGGTGCCCGAGGTCGCCAGGAAGCACAAGGTCAGCGAGCAGACCATCTACACCTGCAGGCGCCGGTTCGGCGAGTTGCAGCCCGCCGATGTGAAGCGCCTGCGGCAGCTGGAAGCCGAGAACGCGAAGCTGAAGAAGATCGTTGCCGAGCGCGATCTCGAGATCGAGACGATGAAGGAGATCAACCGCCGAAAGTGGTGAGCTCGCAGGCGCGCCGCGAGCAGGTCGCGCTCGCGTGCGAGCGCGACCACTCGAAGCGGCGCGCTTGCGAGCTGATGGCGATTGCCCGTTCGGGGCTGGGTTACTGCTCGGTGCGTGCCGAGCGCGATCGACCGACGTTGGAGGCGATGAAACGGCTGGCGGCACAGTACCCGCGCTACGGTTATCGTCGCATCCGGGTGTTTCTTCGACGGGAGGGTCATCGCATGAGCCGACATCGCGCTCACCGCCTCTGGCGCCTGGCAGGCCTGCAGCTTCCTCGCCGACGACCGCGGCGGCGCGTGGCGGCAAGCCGACCACGCCCGCTTCCGGCAACCGGGCCGAATCATGTGTGGGCCTACGACTTCGTGTTCGATGCCTGCGCCAACGGTCAGCAGCTGAAGTGCCTGACGGTGATCGACGAGTTCACCCGGGAGTGCCTGGCCATCGACGTCGCCGGCTCGATCCGTTCCGGGCGCGTGATCGAGGTGCTTGCGCGCCTGATCAGCGAGCGCGGCGCCCCGCGTTACCTGCGCTCGGACAACGGGCCTGATCAGCGAGCGCGGCGCCCCGCGTTACCTGCGCTCGGACAACGGGCCAGAATTCGTCAGTCACGCCATCCTCGAGTGGCTGGGCAAGGAGCGCATCGAAACGGCGCTGATTGACCCCGGCAAACCCTGGCAGAACGGCGACAACGAGAGCTTCAACGGCAAGTTCCGCGACGAGTGCTTGAGCCTCGAATGGTTCCGCAGCCGCGCCGAGGCGAGGATCGTGATCAAAACCTGGCGTCGGCACTACAACCACGTCCGTCCGCATTCGAGTCTCGAGGACCTCACCCCGATCGAGTTCAAAACACGCTACGATTCCATCAACCAGGGGGCCGTTCTCCAGTTCTGAATGGTCCGAAGATCCCTAGGCAGGTCAGTGTATGTGCACCGGGCTTCTTTCTTTTCAGTATCAATCTCATGAATTATCAATGTTGACCGATCACCATGAAGCCCTGGCCACACGCCACTCCATTCACCTATGAGCGCTTGTTTCTGCTCAGCAGTGGTTTGTGCTTGCGCCTGTGTGGCAAAGACCACTATCCATGCAGTAATCAAAACGGCCACAAACGCGAATACTCTGGATTTCATGGGAGTTCCCTACTTCACTTGTGCTGACTACGCGTCCATCGAGAAATCAGCCCCGTCCTGTGGCGTCCTCAGTCCGGTCAGTTCTTCGGCGTATTGCCGGTCACCTGCGCGAACTGCCACGTGTCGGCGTACTCCTGAACCCGGATGGCCTTGCCGTCACGCACTTCCCAGACATGGGCAACCTGCGCATCCAAGGGCTTCCCCGTTGCTTTCGCCGTGCCCCGGGCGCGGCCTTCAACCAGCACAGTGTCGCCTGATCCGACTATTCGGCGGATCTCGATCCGAAAGCCGTCGAAGTCTTTCGCGAGGTGCGCGAAGACGCCGTTGATGACCTCTTGCCCGCCATGCAGTGGAGCGCCGGTCCAATACGTCCCGTGCTCGGGCTCGTTCCACTCTATCTTTGGATCCCAAAGGCCTAGCACTGTCGGGATGTCGCCTTTGGCAAACGCCTCGTAACCGCTCCGGACAATCGATACGTTATCGGCCATGTGGTCCTCCGTTTAGGCTCGTGACGAACAAGAGCGCCGACCGCAAGATCACGCGTTCTTGCAAGTTGGCGGCGATCTGGCGGGCCGGCTCGGACAGCCAATCCTTTGACTACTTCGTAGCGTCTACCCCTTCCAGATCAACGCACCTTGATCAGGGTCAAAACGTGTGCCAGCCCGGGGGCCCTTAATCCGGGTTTTCGCCTGCGGCTGCTAGCAACCACGCTTGGCGAACTGAGGACGCCCAGACTTACGTAACCGTCCGCTTCGGGTCGGAAGCAGCCATTCCCATGCAGCCAATTTCGATCCCGGGAACCTGGACAGGGCAAAGCCTAGAAAAATTTTTCGCCGCCGCGCAGGAATCGGCATAGGGGTGGGTGTCGAATCGAGCGCGTCGAATCCGGGCACAGTATCGGGGACCCCTCCGCATAGGGGGGCGGTCGAAGGCGAAAAAGAATGGCACCCCCCTGCCCGCCCCATCTCCAGCAGGCCGGGGATTGACCGAGTTCCCACGCTGCAACACCACCCGAATATGGGTAGGCGTATGGGTAAGCCGTACGGCCTGGAAACGAAAACAAGACGTTTCAGCACCTTACGGGACTTGACTGGCGGAAGAGGCAGGAGTCGAACCCACCCGAGACGTCAGACGCCTCGCTCCGGATTTGAAGTCCGGGCGCCCCACCGGGGACGTTTCTCTTCCAGGGAAAGCTTGCGCGCGCGGCGCAGGTCGCCG
>JAOUGR010000200.1 GCA_029857655.1 Gammaproteobacteria bacterium
ACTCATGGGATTCATGCGTCACGGCTTCACGCTGCGGGACGACGAGACGCGTGAGTTCTCGATCGAGGTGGATCCGCGGACGGTGGACGAAGCGCGGCTGTCGTCGATGGCGGGCCTCGGCTTCAATCGCATCAGCTTTGGCGTGCAGGACTTTGACCCGGACGTGCAGCGCGCGGTGAATCGCGTGCAGCCACGCGAGAGCGTCCTCAATGTCATCTCGGCCGCGCGTCGCCAGAGCTTCCGCTCGGTGTCGATCGACCTGATCTACGGCCTGCCCCGGCAGACCGAGGCCAGTTTCGCACGCACGCTGGACCAGGTGATCGAGGCGAGGCCCGATCGCATTGCCGCCTACAGCTACGCGCATCTGCCGGAAACTTTCAAGGCCCAGAAACAGATCAGGCAGATCGACCTGTGTCCGCCGGAAATCAAGCTCGCACTGCTCGGCATCACCGTCGACAAGCTGTCAGCCGCCGGCTACGTCTACATCGGCATGGATCACTTCGCGCTGCCCGGCGACGAACTTGCCGTGGCGCTTTCGAACGGCACGCTGCAACGCAATTTCCAGGGCTACTCGACCCGCGCCGGGCTGGACCTCGTGGGCCTCGGCATGAGCGCCATCGGCCAGATTGGCAACCTCTACTACCAGAACCACCGCACCCTCGACGACTGGGCTTCGGCGCTCGATGCCGGGCACCTGCCGATCTGGCGCGGCCATGTCTTGAATCGCGATGACCGGATCCGTCGCGCCGTGATCCGCGCGCTCATGTGCCGCGGCGAACTGGACCTCGGCGAAATCGCCGAGCGCTTCGACATCGATGCCCGATCCTATTTCGCCGCCGAGCTGGACCGGCTTGCCCCGCTTGCCGCAGACGGACTGATCGAGATCGGGCCGTCGCGGCTGCAGGTTACGCCGCTTGGCCGGCTGCTGGTGCGGGCGATCGCCATGCAATTCGACGCCTACCAAGGCCGCGAGACCAGCGGCCGGGCGCCGCGGTTCTCCCGGATCGTCTGACCGGAACGCCGGGCGCCCGCCCGGGTTACACTAGCCTCCATCGTGCAGGGAGGCTATCGATTGAGCAGCACCGGACCGGTTCCCCAGTTCAACCTCTACCAGTTACGCCGCACCTGCGGCACCTGTTCGCTTGCGGAACTGTGCCTGCCGATGGGGCTGCCGCACGACGACATGCGACGGCTCGAGGCGCTCATCGCGCCACGCGGCCCGATCGGGGAGGGTGAGCATTTGTTCCGCGTTGGCGACCCGCTGCGGGCGCTGTTCGCGGTGCGCGGTGGGTTTTTCAAGACCTACCTGATCGAGGCGACCGGGCGTGAGCAGGTGCTGGGCTTCCATCTGCCGGGCGAGCTGATCGGCCTGGACGCGATCTGGCCGCAGAAACACCAGTGCAATGCCGTGGCGCTCAGCACCGCTTCCGTCTGCGAACTGCCCTACGGCGCGATCACCGATCTCAGCCAGGAACTGCCCGGGCTGCAGCAATCGATGCTGCGGCTGCTGTCCAAGGAACTGGCGCTCAGCCATTCACTGGCCGGCGATTTCACCGCGGAGGAACGGGTCGCGGGTTTCCTGGTGTCGCTCTCGTCGCGGATGAAGGTGCGCGGCCTTTCTGAAACGCAACTGACGCTGGCGATGTCGCGCCGGGACCTCGCCAATTACCTGCGCCTGGCGACCGAGACCGTCAGCCGCGTGTTCTCGCGATTCGAGCAGGACGGCCTCATCGCCGTGGACCGCCGCGAGGTGGCCCTCCGTGATCCGGAGCGACTCGCGAGCCTCGGCCGCTGCCTCTCGATTGACTGAACGGCCAGGGTGCAGTTGATCCCGGTCATCGCGCAGGCCCCGGTTTCCCACTAGCATCGCAGGCGTCCTGCACCATTCTGGTGCACTGGAGGACGCCATGTTCCGCCGCATCCTTGTCGCTACCGATGGCTCCGCTCATTCGCGCCGCGCCATCCGCTTTGCCGCCCGGCTCGCGCGCACCTGCAAGGCCTCTTTGACGATTTTCCATGCGGTTGCGCACTATCGGGCGCCATACGTCATGGAAGGCATGGCCTATCAGTGGCCGAGCGAAGCCGAGTACCGCAAATCCGCCAACAACCAGGCCCGGAAAATCCTCGCGCAGGCCCGCGCGATCGCATCGAAGAATGGCGTGACTGCGAGGATCCTGCAGGCCTACGGCGACGACACCTCGCGGGCGATCATCGCGGCCGCGCGCCGGTCCCGGGCCGGCCTGATCGTGATGGCCTCGCACGGGCGCAGGGGAATCGAAAGGCTGCTGCTCGGGAGCGAGACCCAGAAAGTGCTCGCGCGCACGAAGCTCCCCGTGCTGGTCGTTCGCTAGCGCTCGCCCAGCCGGTAGCGGAAGCTGATGCCGGCGATCCAGGCCTCGTCGTCGTAGGGCAGGGCGCCGAGCGTCAGGATCGTCGGCAGCGTGGCAGGCCCGACGCCCTCGAGCGCCCAGTCCTCGGTCGGGAAGTTCTCGTAGCGCAGCAGCAGGCTCGCCTCGAGTTTCTCGGACCAGCGGTACAGCAGCCGCACCCGCAGCGAGTCGAGCGTGGTTTCAAGGTCCGGGAACTGCGGGGGCCCGCCACCGCCGGTGACGCCGATGTCGGTGGTGCCCACGGCACGCGTGTAATCGACCTCGAGGTCCATTTTCTCGCCGATTCCCGTGATCCGGAATCCGCCGCCGAAGCTGTAGAACGTATCCGTGTAATCCGCCTGCCAGTCGGCCGTCGCGAAGGCGCTGCTGCCTCTCTGCGCCGTGTCGATGTCGTCGTATCCGCCGGTCAGGTAAACGAATGCCTTGTCAGAGACCGACCAGCCGAGATCCACCGCCAGGTGAATTTCCTCGCTCCCGGTCAGGCCCAGCGGTGAACTCGAATAGCTGTCATCCGTCCAGGATGCCTGCGCGCCGAATGTCACCGGCGCTTCCGGCAGCGAAGCCGAAAGGGAAAGTTCGCCGAACTCGCGGTAGCGATAGGCCAGGTTGAATTTCCGCAGCAGCGGATTCTGGTCGAGGCCGGCGGCCACCGCTTCGTCGTAATCGTCGATCTCACGCCGGGAAATACCGGCGCGCGCACTGATGTCGAGATGCTCATTGGCGCGCCATTGCACGCGGCCCCAGCCCGTGTCCTCGGTCTGCTCGTCGACTTCCTGGAACTTGCGGTCGAAGTCCAGGAAATCGTAACCCGCGGAGAGCCGCAGGTCGTCGGTGACGGCGTACTCCGCGCTCAAGTTGGTCCGAAGCCGCTGGTAGCCGTAAGGGACGTTCAACTCGGACTCGCCGGACAGGAAGCTGTCGGCGATCACGCGGGACCAGGCGAGTTCCGGCGTCTTGTTGTCGCGCTCGTCATAGCGGACAGCGAACTTGACCCGGGTCCGCGGCAGCGGCCGCGATGTGACCGTCATCGCGAGATTGGTGGTATCGACCTTTCCATCGAGCGCGGAGACGGGCAGGGGTGGCGTCAGGAGGTTGAGGTTCGTCGTGTAGGGCAGCAGCGCCTCGTCCTGCTTGCCCCGGCCGGCGGCGGCGGAAACGGAGACCTGCGTGTCCAACGCCGGGAAACGGTAACTGCCGGTCAGGATCAGCTGCTGGAAATCGCTGTCCGGTGACTCGGCCAAAGCGCCTTGCGCGGCACCGGGTGCCGACGTGAACGGATTCTGCCAGCGGACTTCGTCGTACTTGTCGTCGAAGAACGAGCCATAGTAGGCGAGCTTGAGGTAGCCGCGTTCGGCGTCGTAGCGGATACCCGCATCGACCTGGTCGGTCTGGTAATCGAAGTGATGTGGCAGCAGGCTCGAGTTCGTGAAGAACGAGCCACCCAGGATGTTCGTGCCGCCATGATCCTGCCGCTGGAAGTCAGCGAACAGGCGGAAGCGGGTCGCCGGCAGGTACTTGCCGCCCAGTTCGAACGTGCGGCGCTCACTCTCGATGTCGTCCGCAAAGAGGCTGGCGGCCAGATCAGTAAACCCTGCGGTCGTGCCGGCAAACGTCCAGGCCGGCGGCAGGGCCAGCAGATTGTCGGATGTGCGCGTAAAGATCGTGCGGGTCGAGTCGAAGCGGTGCCGCGGCAGTTCACTGTAGGCAAGCCGGTAGTCGAAAGTGCCGGGACGCGCACCCTCGATTTCCACGGCCCTCGCATCAAGCCCGAGGTCCTCCACCCGCCAGCCCAGGCGATGGGTGCCGGTGGCATAGTGGCCTTCGCCATCGACGTTGGCGTATCCGCCTTTCTCGTCGTATCCGGTGGCGTCACCGACCGTGGCGGCGTCGTCGCTGACATAGCTGCCACCGGCCGACAGGTCGGCCTGGTAACCGCTGGCAAACGGGCAGCGCTCGCACTTCCATTCCGAGGTATCCGG
>JAOUGR010000201.1 GCA_029857655.1 Gammaproteobacteria bacterium
CAGGTTTCTCAGGAAGCGCGACAGTGTCACGTGCCAGCAGCGCCAGAACATGCGGATGCTGCCGGCCTTGTACGGCGAAAAGAAATTGAGGGGCAGGCTCAAGCCGAACATGAATGCGAGACCAATTGCCATGTCCGAATAACCGGAAAAATCGAAGTAGACCTGGAATCCGTAGCCGAGGCCGGCGGCCCAGCCATCCATCATGCTAATCGGATCGCCGCGCACCGCGGCGGCATAGATTGCGTCGATATGCGGCACGAACGGATCGATCAATACCGTCTTCTTGAACAGGCCGATCGAAAACAGCGCGGCGCCGACTGCCAGCTTTCCTGGCGCAAGGATCCAGTGCCGGATTGTGGCGAGCTGGGGCAGCATCTCGTTCTGCGACACGATGGGACCCGCAATCAGCTGCGGGAAGAACGCAATGAAGAAGAAATGGTCCCAGAACCGCAGGCTGGTGACACGCCCCTTCCATGTATCGACCAGCAGGCCGATCTGCTGGAACGTGAAGAATGATATGCCGATCGGCAGCACGATCTCCGGTATGCGGATGTCGCTCGCCGCCACGAAATTGAGCGACCCGACAAGGAATGCGAAGTACTTGTAGTAGACGATCAGGCTGATGTTCAGCACGATGCCGGTACCGGCGAGCAGTGATCGCCACCGTGCACTGCAGCCGGAAAGCAGCGCGCGCACGACTGCGAAATTCACTATGATCGAGCCGACCAGCAGCACCAGGTACGCTGGCAGCCAGTAGCCATAGAAGAAGAGAGATGCAGCGATCAGCCAGGCCTTGCCGGCAAGCGGATGCGTCCGACCGAGCGCCCAGTAGACGCCGAGCACCACGACGAGGAAGGCGAGAAACGCCTGCGATGCGAATACCATGAATTGACAGTGTATGGCACCGGGCGTAGATTTTTCGAATGTTGACGACCTTCGATGAAGCGCGCTGGCGTTCAAATCCCGACGCCGTGCGCGACGCGCTTGAATCGAACCGGATCGTCTACTTCCCGGACTGCCCCGTGCCGCTTCCGGATCGGGCGACACTCGAATTCCTGCGCAGGGAACTTCCGTCAAAGCTCAGGCTGAAAAACATCAGCTATCACCCGGAAGCCGGAAAGGTCAGCGGCATCGAGGCGGACGCTGCGACGAGACTGCGCGTGACCGACCTGCTGCGCTCGCACCTGAACGACGTCGGCTCGTTCCTGAGGCGCGTGACCGGGGACCTGACGAATGACGCGCGCATCGGAACATGCAGTTTCCGGCCGATCGAGGAAAAAGGCCGGGGCCTGAAGCCGCATGCGAGCAATGAACTGGTGCATGTCGATGCCGGCGCCTATGGCGCGACGAATGGCGACCGCATCCTGCGCTTCTTCGTCAATGTCAACGCCGAGCGCGATCGTATCTGGGCTACCAAGGGCACGTTCGACGACGTGCTGGAGCGGTGGGGGAAGAAATCGGGGCTGCTGGACGACTCGGGCCGGCTTGCGGTGTCGATCACCCAGGGCGGAGCCGATCGCGCGTTCAGCGCGCTGGTCGCCGGACTTGCGCGCCTGAATCCGCTCGCCACGGTGCTCGATTCCAGCCCCTATGATCGTGCCATGCGTCGCCTGCACAACTACATGAAAGACGATGAGGGATTCAGGAGCGACCTGACCGGCTATCAGGAAATCCGTTTCCCGCCGAATACCGCGTGGACCGTCTTCACCGACGGCGTCAGCCACGCGAGTCTCGAGGGTCAGTTCGCGCTGGTCACGACAATGATCGTGCGGCGCGAGCGCATGCGCTGGCCTGAACGCGCGCCATTCAACACCCTGCTCGGCCGCTCCGCGGCAACAGCAGCCTGAGCACATTTCACCAGTGCACGCCTCGTAGCAGCGAGGCGAACAGCACGGCCTCTTTCGTCGGCGGCGCATCCGCCTTGCTGTCGGGGACATCGCCCTTGACCGCGGTCGAGTCCGGGAACATCCGGTAGGCGGTGTTCATTATCACTTCGGTGACGCGCGGCGCCGCCAGGTGCAATATCTCGGCAGCGAGGCCCAGCTTGGTCGCAATCCGCTTCGGCCGGTCAATGATGGCCTCGGCGACCATGTCGGCAGCTTCATCGGACGTCGCGACCGGGACCTGGTCGTAGATCCTGGTCGGCGCAATCATCGGCGTGCGCACCAGCGGCATGTTGATGATTGTGAAACTGACCCCGCGATCGGCAAATTCCGACGCCGCGCAGCGTGTCCATGCTTCCATCGCGGCCTTCGACGCGACATAGGCTGAGAAGCGCGGTGCGTTCGACAGCACGCCGATCGACGAGATGTTCACCACGTGGCCGCCGCCGCGCGAGAGCATCGACGGAATCAGCGCCATCGTCAGCCTGACCACCGCGAAATAGTTGAGCTGCATGGTCCGCTCGAAGTCGTGGAAGCGGTCATAGGACAGGTCGATCGAGCGGCGGATCGAGCGGCCGGCATTATTGACCAGGACGTCCACGCCGCCATGCTCGGACAGCAACTGGCGCGCCAGTGCATCGCAGGCCTGGAAATCCGCGATGTCACACTGGTACGCGAAGACCGTGCCCCCGTGCTCGGCCAGGCGCGCGCGCGCATTTTCGAGCTTCTCCGGGTCGCGCGCGACGATCACGACTTTCGCGCCCGCATCGGCGCAACGCTCGGCGGCCGCAAGGCCGATCCCGGATGAACCACCGGTGATCAGGACGACCTTGCCACGCACCGTGCCGGCCAGGCTGCGATCCAGCGAAAGGTCCGGATCCAGGTGGCGCTCCCAGAAGTCCCACAGACGCCAGGCGTAATCCTCGAGCGGCGGCACGCGGATGTCCGTGCCTTCGAGCAGCCGCTGTGTGCGCGTCGAGTCGAACTTCGTCTGCCAGTTGGAGAATTGCAGCACATCGCGCGGGATCTGCAGGTCGCGCAGGATCGTGTCGATCATCTGCTGCAACGGACGATAGTTCGCCATCGAGGCAGTGACCCCCGCCGGTATCAGTTCCAGCAGCTTCGGGTCGAGCCGGAACGCCATGGTCGGCGCATGCCCCGCGCGTGCAAACAGATTCAGGACCTCTCCGACCCTGCGCTGGCGCGGATCCGTCAGGTGAAAGCACTGGCTGTCCTGGGCTTCGACATGCGCCAGGTGATCCAGGGCGGCGCTCACGTAATCGACCGGCACCAGATTGATGTAGCCGCCCTCGACGCCGATCAGCGGGAACCAAGCTGGCAACGAATGCCGCAATTTCTGGATCATCTTGAAGAAGTAGTAAGGCCCGTCGATCTTGTCGATCTGACCCGTCTGCGAATGGCCCACCACCATACCGGGGCGATAGATTCGCCAGGGCCGCTTGCAGTGATTGCGAACGAGCGCTTCCGATTCATGCTTGGTCCGGAAATAGGGATGATCGAGACCACTCGCCTCCTCGAACATGTTCTCGCGGAACGTGCCCTTGTAGAGGCCCGCTACCGCTATCGAGCTGACCAGATGGAAACAACCTGCCTGCACGCTGTCTGCAAACTGCATCGCATGGTCGGTACCGACGACATTCGCAGTTTCCTGTTCGTCAGCGCCGGCTTTCAGGTCGTAGATCGCGGCGAGGTGAAAGAAATGATCGACCTTGCCGCTGAGCTTGCGGATATGAGCAGCCGAAACGCCGAGATTCGGCTCCGCAAGATCGCCCGCAACGGGCACGACGCGGCCGGCGTGCACTCCCCATTGCCCGCGCACCGCGTCGAACTTCTCCATCGACTGCGGCCGCACCAGCACATGCACGCGCTTGCCGCGAGCCAGCAGCCGCTCGACGAGGTGCCGGCCAATGAATCCTGTGGCTCCAGTTACGAAATACGCCATTTGAGATACTCTAAACCGATGAGCGGTGAAACGGAACGCATGTCCGCCGTGGACGCGGCCTGGCTGCGGATGGACCGGCCGACCAATCTGATGATGATCGTCGGCGTCATCGTATTCGACGGCAATGTGGATTTCGCCCGCTTCCGCAGGACGATCGAAGAGCGATTCCTGAAGTTCCCCCGCTTCCGCTGGCGCGCGACCCAGGACGCCATGAGCGCAAGCTGGGAAGCGGATCCCGATTTCGACCTCGACCAGCACATCCGGAAGATCGCATTGCCGAAGCCCGCCGGTCAGGCGGAGCTCGAAACACTGGTGTCACAGCTTGCCGGAAGCGATCTGGACCGGCGGCGGCCGATGTGGCAGTTCCACTTCGTCGAAAACTTCTCCGGGGGCAGCGCCGTGATCCTCCGGATCCACCATTGCTACGCCGACGGCACGGCGATGGTTCGCGTATTCCTGACACTGACCGACTTGCATGCGGAACCGGGCGCGTCGCCACCCGACCCGGAAT
>JAOUGR010000202.1 GCA_029857655.1 Gammaproteobacteria bacterium
CGAGGATTGCGATCGACAACGGCGCTCTCGCTCGCACAGGAGAGGAATGACCATGAATGCCGTGATGAACCCGAAGTTCAAGGACTACCAGGTCATCGATATCGCGCAGGCCGAATGGGGCCGGCGCGAAATCGCAATTGCCGAGACCGAGATGCCGGGCCTGATGGCGGTGCGCGAAGAATTCGGGCGCACGCGGCCACTGGCAGGTGCCCGCATCGCAGGCTCCCTGCACATGACCATTCAGACGGCGGTCCTCATCGAGACACTGAAGGTGCTGGGCGCCGACCTGCGCTGGGCGTCCTGCAATGTCTTCTCGACTCAGGATCATGCCGCGGCCGCGATTGCGGCGGCCGGCATCCCGGTATTCGCGCACAAGGGCGAGACGCTCGACGAATACTGGGATTTTGCGCACCGGATCTTCGAATGGCCGGGCGGTCACCACGCCAACATGATCCTCGACGACGGCGGTGACGCAACGCTATTGCTGATACTGGGCGCCCTCGCCGAGCATGACGCTGCGGTCATCGCCAAGCCGGCGAATGAAGAGGAACAGTTCTTGTACGCGTCGATCCGCCGCCGGCTCGAATCACAACCGGGCTGGTACTCCGCGCGCCTCGCGGAAATCCGCGGCGTCACCGAGGAAACGACCACGGGCGTCAAGCGACTTTACAAGATGGCAGGCGAGGGCCGCTTGCCGTTCCCCGCGATCAACGTCAACGACTCGGTCACCAAATCCAAGTTCGATAACCTGTACGGCTGCCGCGAATCGCTGGTCGACGGCATCAAGCGCGCGACCGACGTCATGATTGCGGGCAAGATCGCCCTCGTCGCCGGTTATGGCGACGTCGGCAAGGGCTGCGCGCAGTCGCTGCGTGGTCTCGGCGCGACGGTCTGGGTGACGGAAATCGACCCGATCTGCGCGCTGCAGGCGGCCATGGAGGGATATCGGGTCGTGACGATGGAAGACTCCTGCGCGATGGCAGACATCTTCGTGACTGCGACCGGCAATGTGAATGTGATAACGCATGAGCACATGCGGCGCATGAAGCACCAGGCGATCGTCTGCAACATCGGCCACTTCGACAGCGAAATCGACATCGCGTCGCTTCGGCAGTACCGCTGGGAGAACATCAAGCCGCAGGTCGACCACATCATCTTCCCGGACGGCAAGCGCATCATCGTGCTGGCCGAGGGGCGGCTGGTAAATCTCGGCTGCGGCACCGGTCACCCCTCATTCGTGATGTCGAATTCATTCACCAACCAGGTGCTCGCGCAGATCGAGCTGTTCGCCCACGGCGATCGCTACGAAAATCGGGTCTATGTGCTGCCGAAGGAACTCGACGAGAAGGTCGCCCGGTTGCACTTGGGGCGGATCGGGGCGAAGCTGACCGTCATGACTCCGGAACAGGAACGGTACCTCGGCCTGCCAGGCGGCGGGCCGTTCAAGCCCGACCACTACCGCTACTGAACCACACCCGGTGCTACTGCTGCAGTTCACGGACACGCACCTGCTCGGAACCCCGGGCGTCGAGGTCCGTGGCGTTGCAACCGATGCAACGCTGGTGCGTTGCCTTGCCCATGCCGGGCGGCGGCACCCGGCACCGCGCGCGCTGCTGTTGACCGGTGACCTGGTGCAGGACGATCGCGGCGGCTATGCACGCGTGCGCCAGCATTTCGCCGGTGCCGGCGTGCCGGTGCACTGCCTGCCGGGAAATCACGACTCCCCGTCCGACTTGCGTACGGACCTGGCGGGCCCGCCATTTGTTCACGATCTTGCGAGTCGCTACGACGGCTGGCTGATCGTCATGCTCGACAGCACGGTTGGCGGCGAAAATCACGGCCACCTCGCCAAGGCCGAGATTGCGAGGCTCGACCGTGCGCTGGCGCAGAACGCGGACGCTTACGCCCTGGTCTGCCTGCATCATCATCCGGTGCCGCACGGCAGCCCCTGGCTCGATGCCCTGAAGCTCGACAACGCCGCAGATTTGTTTGGGGTGCTCGCGCGTCATCCGCGCGTGCGCGGGCTGCTGTGGGGCCACGTACACCAGGAGCTGGATGGGGTGCGCGGGGAAATGCGCCTGATGGGCACGCCGTCGACCTGCATGCAGTTCGAGCCGGATGCCGAGGAATTCAACGTGGATTCGCGGCCACCAGCCTACCGCTGGCTTGATCTCGGCAGCGACGGCAGCCTCGAGACCGGCATCGAGTGGGTGGCCCAGGATGATTGACGCCAGCTGCAGCGGTCTGCGACTGCTCGTCGCGCTCGCCGTCGTGCTGTTCCCGTTCGGCTTGGCAACCGCCGAACCCGCGGTCTGGGCCGTCACCGGCAAGCACAATACCGTCTACCTGTTTGGATCGGTCCACCTGCTGCCCGAAGGCGGCTTCGCAATTGCCGGTGAACTGGAGCGCGCCTACCGCGATTCCGATCGTGTCTGCTTCGAGGTGGACATCGGCGCGCTGACCCCTGCCACGACGCTTTCGGTCACGCTCGCGCGCGCCGTTGACCCGGAAGGCCGCGGGCTCTACGAACTGCTCGGCCCTTCGGCCGCGCGCGTTCGTGAGGCTGCCGATACCGCAGGCATTGATCTTTCGCAATTCGCGCCATTCGAGCCGTGGTTTGCGGGTATCAGCGTTTCGGTGCTGGCATTGCAGCAACGCGGTTTCGTCGCGGATCACGGTGTCGAGCAGATCATCCACGAGGCCGCCGATCGCGACGGCAAGCCGGGCTGCGGGCTCGAAACGCTCGACGAACAGCTGGCATTGCTCGACGGCCTGGCGGCCGATGAGCAGCAGGAACTGCTGCTGCAATCGCTGGAGGAAGCGCAGGACATCGAGACCGAAACGAAACAACTATTCGAAGCCTGGCGGGACGGCGACGATGAGCCACTTGCGCGGCAGTTCAAGGATGATTTCGCCGATTACCCGGAGCTGGCCGAGCGGCTGATCTTCGCGCGCAATGCGCGCTGGGCGGACCAGGTCGTTGCGCTCCTCAAGCAGCCCGACGACGTGCTGGTCGTGGTCGGCGCATTGCACCTGGTCGGCGATCGTGGCCTGCCCGCGTTGCTCGAGGGGCGTGGACTCCAGGTCGACAGGCGCTGAAGAGGGAATCACCGGTGGCACTGTTTGAGGAAGCCAGTCGCTACATTTCCGGCGGCGTGAATTCACCGGTGCGCGCGTTCCGCGGCGTCGGCGGCGAACCCGTGTTCATCAGGCGCGCGAAGGGCGCCTGGCTCGAATCCGAGGATGGCAGGCGCTTCATCGATTACGTCGGATCCTGGGGCCCGATGATCCTCGGTCATGCGTACCCGGATGTCATCGCGGCCGTCACGCGTCGCGCGGCCGACGGCCTGTCATTCGGCGCACCGACCGTGATCGAAACCGAGCTCGCACGCACCCTGACGGAATTGATGCCGTCAATCGAACTCGTGCGCATGGTCAATTCCGGCACTGAGGCGACTATGAGCGCGATCCGGCTCGCGCGCGGCTACACGGGCCGCGACCGGATCGTCAAATTCGAGGGTTGCTATCACGGGCACTCCGATTCGCTGCTGGTCAAGGCCGGTTCCGGCGCGCTGACACTGGGCGTGCCAACCTCGCTGGGCGTGCCGGCCGCACTCGCGTCCCACACGGTGACACTCGATTTCAACGACATCGGGCAACTCGGCGAGTGTTTCAAGACGATCGGCAGCGAGATCGCTTGCGTCATCGTCGAGCCGATCGCCGGCAACATGAACTGCGTGCTGCCGGTGCCAGGATTCCTGGAGGAGCTGCGCGAACAGTGCACCAGGCATGGCGCCTTGCTGATCTTCGACGAAGTGATGACCGGTTTCCGGGTCGCGCTCGGCGGCGCGCAATCGCTATGCGGCGTGCGCCCCGACCTGACGACACTCGGCAAGATCATCGGCGGCGGCCTGCCGGTCGGCGCATTCGGCGGCCGGCGCGAGATCATGGAACGCCTGGCGCCGCTCGGTCCCGTCTACCAGGCGGGCACACTGTCCGGCAACCCGGTCGCGATGGCCGCGGGACTTGCGACGCTCGAGGCCATCTCCAGGCCCGGCTTCCACGCGGCGCTCGCAGCCTCCACCACTCAGCTGGTCAACGGCATCGCCGCCGCTGCGCAGGAATCCGGCGTCGCACTCGCAACGAACCACGTCTGCGGCATGTTCGGGATTTTCTTCACCTCCGAGCCACAGGTGCAGTCCTACCGGCAGGTCATGGCCTGCGATGTCGCGCGTTTCCGCAAATTCTTCCATCGGATGCTCGAGGCTGGTGTCTATCTCGCGCCTTCGGCCTATGAGGCCGGCTTCATTTCCGCGGCCCATGGAGATGCGGAGATCGCGGCA
>JAOUGR010000203.1 GCA_029857655.1 Gammaproteobacteria bacterium
CGATCGTCGCGGCGCGCGCCGGCTCTTCGTCGAGGCTGACTGAAAGCACGACGAAACCAGCTGGCGCATAGGTCGCCCGCAGTTTTTCGAATCGCTCGAGTTCACGACGGCATTCGCCGCACCAGCTCGCCCAGAATATGAGGGCGACGACTTCTCCGCGGTGCTCCGAAAGCCGGTAATTGGCGCCGGAAACGGAGGGCAGTGCGAAATCGGGGGCGGTCGACGCCAGGACCGGCGCCGCAAGCACGATCAGGATCGTGATTGCAGCGACGAATCGCCCTGCGCGCCTGTCGTCGGCGAAATCCTCGTTGGCTGTCATGGTCCTGGTCCGCCGGATGGCCGACGGCTCGTGCTCCTGCTGTTCGTGCTGGGTGACATAATGCCGAGGCAGCGGGCACGAAACCACTGCCGTTTCAGGCATCGTCCGCCGCGGCCCGGCGGAATTCACACGATTGTGCCGTTGACGATCGGATTGAAGGCGATAAGGCTGTCCTGGAGGGCGGTCGTGCCCAGGCCGTGGCCCGGGAACAGGGAGCCAAAATTGCCCTGCTCGCCATGCAATGCCATGTAATTGAGGATGACCGTCTCGACCAGCAGGTTGACGTTGTTCGCTGCCGGCGTCCCAGCGGTTTCCACCGATGCGTCCCGCCGGAACCAGCCAATCTGCTGGTGCTGCTCAGGCGGCCGGTTGTCGCCGGTGTAAAGCTGCGACCGGCCCAGTGGATTGTAGACCATGAAGAATGAGGCGGCGGTCTGCTGATTGTCGCTGGTCCAGTCAAACTTGCCGCGACCATTCACTGAATTGTCGACAGTGCCGTCCGCGGACAGCGAGCCGTCGCTGAACACGTAAAGCATCAGCGGCACGCCGCGCCGCGCCGCGTATTCGAGGCACGCGCCCATGCAGCGCCCGGCCCGCAGATCGCGGAGCTCGCCCGTCGCGCGGCCCTGGCCATGATAGTCGTAGCCACCCATGGTGATCGTGCCGGCGCCGGCGTAACCATTCATGACCAGCTTCATGACCGCGGCGGTCTTGCGGAATTCAGAATCGCCGTCGAATTCGGCTCGGGTGAAGATGCCGGCCGGGCCGACGATGTCGGGATCTAGCTCGGGATTGAGCGCCGACGGATCGCCATAGCGATCGGTCAGGTCGGCGGCCTTGACGTAGTTGCAGCGAACCAGATCCTTGATCACCGCGTCGCGGGTGATTTCGGTGTCCACGCGCGCAAGCTTGCGATCGGACAGGCGCTGGATCGATTCCATGACGCGCACGGCATCATCCTGGGCGAGGAGTCCGACGAGCTTGCCGGTATCCACGAGACCGGTGACGTCACTGGTGCGATCGACCTTGGTCGGTCGCGCCGCTGGATTGACCATGGCCGAGGGCGACATCGAGTTGCCACCTGATTCGGAGCTCTGCGATCCGATCAGCGTCAGCAGCTCGCCGTCCGCGCCGGCACGGGAAATGCCGTACATCGGGTTGTGCGGGTTATTGCCGGTATCGTTCTCGGAGCGTGCGGGAATCACGGCGCCGTTGATGGCGGCCGCAGTCGTCGCGCTGACGCGTTCAATGATGCCGCGCTTGAATGCGCTGTCCAGGTGGAATGCAAGCCCCAGGCTGCGGTCCACGAAGTCGTTGGTGGGGCTGGCCGGATTCGGCGCGTTTGGAACCATGTCGCCCGGCAGCCCGAGGCGCCCGTAACCGGCCACCGACAGGAAGTCGAGCTGGCCGCCGGTGCCGCCGACCAGCACATTGGAGCCAACCATGTTCGCGCCGCCGGCGAGATCAATGCAGATGAATGGAATCTTGCCCGCGCCCTGTAAGGCAATGCCGCAGCTCTGCTTGAGGGCCTCGAGATCCGATGACAGCGCCGCCTGCGCCGCGCGTGGATTGGCGAACAGGCTGAAGACGGTGGGCGCGATGACGGTTGCCGCACCGCTGATGAAGCCCTGCGAGATGAACTGGCGGCGTGTCACCGGCCGCGGATGATCCGGCTGACAGAGCGGCGCATCCGGATGGAGCGCCCCGCGACTGGATTTTCTCCTCATCTTTGCAAGTACCTCATTGCAGCAGCGTGCTGGCGCTGCCGACCACTGCAGAACAGGCCGACTTGACTACGACCATCGTGCGGTCTGCGGCGCAGCCTGCACCGCAGGCCGTTAGCCTTCCGACCAACGCGTCGACCTCGGTCGAGATCTCGGCCGCGGACGGCTGTGTCGTCATTCCCGTGCCGACGGCGCGGGTCAACAGCGGGCCCGTGATCATTGCGCGCTCGGCGGGCGTATCGAACGCCGTGCCAGCCGGAGCGCTGAAATTGAATCCAGGGAAGTACGCGCTGCGCAGCGCCGCGTCGTCCACGAGCTCGTTGCAGTACTCGATCGCGAGCTGGGCGGTGCCGACCTGGTGCGACGACAGGAAGCCCTCGATGTTCTCGACTGTCGGCAACTGCTCGCGCAGGCGGTTGTAGGTGTCCGCGATCGCGGTGTTGGTCGTCGGCACACCGGTCATGACCGACATCGAGGCGGAAAGCTCCTGGAAGGTACGCAGCCCGATTTCCGGTGCCGGCGCGCCGTCGGGCGGCGGCGGCAATGGCGTCGGTGCGGGTTCGGTGCGCGGGCGCGTGTTCGAACCGATCTTCTCGAAGCTCAGGAAGAACTGATCCGCAGCCGGGCCTTTATCCAGCGCGACGACCGTGCCGATGCTCGACAGCGGGTAGCCGAGCGTCGAGCCCTGGTTGTAACCCGACGCCATGACGGTCTTATCGAGCGGGATGTAAGCCTGGCCCACGCGCGCCTCGGCGCCATTGATGCCGATGCGCACGCCGCCGACCGGAATCTGGTCCGGCGTCACGCTCGGATCCAGGCTGATGAATGCCGGCTTGTTGAACAGGTATGAGTAGCTGTCGAACTGGCTGCCTTCGAACAGCAGATAGCTCTGCGGCACATTGACGAGATGCGACACGGAGAACAGCAGGTAGAAGCGCTCGCCGACACCGGCGTCGAAATTCTGCTGGATCTGCGCCTGCGTCAGCGCGCGGTTGTGGATCGCCACCATGCGCACCACGCCCTGCCACGGCCGGTCGTTGGACACTTCGTTGCCGAGCACCAGCGCAAAGGTGTCATTCCAGTCCGTCAGCAGGCCCGGAGTGACCGGGTCGGGTGCCGTGGACAGCACGCCGTTGACGTAGATGCGCCGACCGTTGACCGGGTCATAGGTCAGGGCGACATGCTGCAACGTCGCCTGCAGGACCTCGCTGGCAGCGGGCGTCGAGTGCGCCGGCGTTCCATTCGCGCCCGTGGTCGTCGTGCGGTTCAGGAAATCGTAGTTGTACATCGTCTGGCCGAGCGTGAAGTTGCGCACTGCCGTGCCACCCGAGTAGCCGATGATGAAGGCGTTTTCCTGCACCACGTTGGCCGGTGCGACCCAGCCCTCGATCGTGTATTCGCCGGTTGCCTTGATCAGGTCGTGCAGTTTGCGGCTGGCAGCGGTCGTGCCCTGGGCCTTGCCGCCGCGGAAGTCGATGCCCCAGCCACCGACCCAGGTCACGCTGCCCGACAGCGTGAGGTTCAGCGCCGGCTCGACGCCGCTGGTATCGTAACCGACCGTGCCGGTGCCGGTCTTGAATTCGTAAAGCGCTATCGCCGCACTGTCATCGCGGTTGCCGCCGCTGGCGACCGTGCCTTCGTACATGGTCAGGGCTTTCGACAGCACGAGGCTCGGGTCGACCTGCGTGACCGGCACGCGGCCGGCGAAGTCCAGGATCGCGGCCTGCATGATCGCGGCGCTCTGCCCGCAATCGGTCCAGCAGTTGTGGAACTCGTCGCGCAGGCGCACGACCAGGCGAGAATCGGCCGGCGTGTCGAGATTGATCTTGGCGCGCACCGCCGCATAGGCGACGTCCACGTCGGGCTCCGCAAAGAACGGCGACTGCGGTGTGCCCGCATTGGACGAATGACAACGCGAGCAGTACTGCGAAAGCAGCGGGTACACGGTCGCCGCGAACGCGCCGGAACTCGCCGGGAATGACTTGCTGGCGCCGACGTCGTGCAATGGTGGTGGCTGCAGGTTGACGCCGCGCGAGCTGCCGAGCGTCGCGCCGGCCCAGTTGCGGATCCAGACCGTCAGCTGATCGGCGCAGGCCGAGTCGGCCGCGAGCCAGCAGTGGTGACCACCGCCCACTCGACTGACCATGATCGATGCGCCGGGATTCCCGAGATCGACGACTCCAGCGGCGGCCTCGTAGGCCAGGTTGATGTCGTCATTTCGCACAAATCGGGGCACCTGGCCACCGGTGCCATGGCATGTGCCGCAGCGGCTGCCGGACTGCAGGT
>JAOUGR010000204.1 GCA_029857655.1 Gammaproteobacteria bacterium
GATATCGAGGTGGACTATTACCTTGGATTTGCCGGCGAAACCGGGAGTGGAGTCAGCTGGGACGTCGGGGTTGTCGATTACACCTATCCGGGCAGCTCCATTTCGCTGACCAAGGACAAGATCCACGACTACCCCGAGTTCTATGGCAGCGTCGGCTACAAGTATTTTACGTTCAAGCAGTGGTACACGGACGACTACGGCGGCTCTGGACTCGACGGGCTCTACAGCGAGCTGAACGCCAGCTTTGAGTTGCCCTCGGAATTCACGCTGAATCTGCACACCGGCTACAACTATGGCGACATTTTCGACGGATTCGAGTTCATGGACTACTCGGTAGGCGTCGGTCGCACGGTCGGGCACTTCGACATGGAACTCAAGCTCACGGGCACTGACCTGAGCGGCGCAGACAAGATCACGGACGACGTGTTCAACACGGAAGCGCGCGTCTTGTTCTCGATTTCGACGACGTTCCCCTGGGGCGGCGAGTAAGGCTTCCGCCAGATACGGAATCGCTTGATACCAGCCGGGCCGCCAGAGGGCGGCCCGGCTTTTTTATGCCAGGCCGTCAATCACGGCCGCCAGTGTCTCGAAAATCCGGTCGACCTGCGCGCGTTCGATGATGAGCGGCGGCGACAGCGCAATCGTGTCGCCGGTGGTCCGTATCAAGAGGCCGCGCTCGAAGGCCGCCACCAGGGCCTCGTAGCCGCGCGCGCCAGGCGCGCCTTCGCGCGGCTCGAGCTCGATGCCCGCGACCAGGCCATAGCTGCGCAGGTCCACGACCAGTCGCCGACCCTTCAGCCCGTGCACGGCATCATCCCAGTACGGCGCCATCGCGCGCGCCTGCTCGAACAGGCCCTGTCGGTAAATTCGCTGTGTTGCGAGGCCAGCGGCGCAGGCGACCGGGTGGGCCGAATAGGTGTAGCCATGGAACAATTCGATGGCCTGTTCCGGACCCGTCATGAATGCGTCGTAGATCTCGCGGCGCACGAATACTGCGCCCATCGGAATCGCGCCATTGGTCAGGCCTTTCGCGCAGGTCATCATGTCCGGCACGACTCCGAATTCCTGCGCGGCGAACGCGGATCCGGTGCGTCCGAAGCCGGTGATGACTTCGTCGAATATCAGCAGGATTCCGTGCTTCGTGCAGATCTCGCGCAGGCGCTCGAGGTAACCGCGCGGCGGCAACAGCACACCGGTGGATCCTGCAATCGGCTCGACGATGACCGCAGCGATCGTCGAGGCATCGTGCAACGCGACCAGGCGCTCGAGATCGTCGGCGAATTCGGCGCCGTGCGCCGGCAGTCCGCGTGAATACGCATTGCGCGCGTAGTCGTGCGTGTGGCGGATGTGATCAACCCCGGGCAGCAGCGCGCCGAAGTATTTGCGGTTGTTGACCATTCCGCCGACCGAAATGCCGCCAAAACCGACGCCGTGATAGCCGCGCTCGCGTCCTATCAGCCGCGTGCGTGCCGCATCGCCGCGTACCCTGTGCCAGGCGATCGCGATCTTGAGCGCCGTGTCCACCGATTCTGAACCAGAATTGGTGAAGAACACATGGTCGAGACCCTTCGGCGAAATCTCGACCAGGGCGTTCGCAAGCTCGAATGCGAGCGGGTGGCCCATCTGGAATGGCGGCGCGTAATCCATTTCAGCGATCTGCGCCGCCACCGCTTCGGTGATTTCGCGCCTTCCGTGGCCGGCATTGACGCACCAGAGTCCGGCGCAACCGTCCAGGATCTGCCGTCCATCCGGTGTCCAGTAATGCATGCCCTCGGCGCGCGCCAGCAGCCGCGGCGCCGACTTGAACTGGCGGTTGGCCGTGAATGGCATCCAGAAGGCTTCGAGCGCGGCGCGCTTCGGTGGGGCAGAACTCATTGGCGGCAGCTCCGTAGGCTGGACGTGATCAGGATAATTGACACTCGTCGCATGCAGGCGCGATATTACGCAAGTTCTGTTTAATATCATAGACATGCGGGGCGAAAGCCATGGTCAATGATGTCAGCGCCCGGTTGAAGGCGGTGCGCCTGATGCACGGGCTTTCCCAGCGCGAGCTTGCCAAGCGGGCCGGCGTGACCAACGGCATGATTTCGCTGATCGAGCAGGGTCGCGTGAGTCCCTCGGTCGCATCGCTCAAGAAGGTGCTGGACGGGCTGCCGATGCAGCTGGCCGAGTTCTTCACGATGGATCCTGCCTCCACTCCGCAGGTATTTTATGCGAGCAAGGAACTCGTCGAGCTCGGAAAAGACGCGGTTTCGCTCCGCCTTGTCGCCGCCCACCGCCCGGGGCGGCGCATGGCTCTGCTGCACGAGGTATACGCGCCCGGCGCCGACACCGGCTCCGAAATGTTGAGTCACGCGGGCGAGGAGGGTGGAATCGTGGTCAGCGGCCGGATCGAAGTGACGGTCGGGGCCCAGACCCAGGTATTGGGGCCCGGCGACGCATACTATTTCTCGAGCGGCGTCCCGCACAGATTCCGCAATCGCGGGCGTGAGCGCTGTGAGATCATCAGCGCCGCAACGCCACCGACACTCTGAGACGGAGCGGCCAGCCGTGAAACGCGAAGCAAAGACGAGCAACTGGCGTGAACGTGCCTCGACGCTGCAATTGCGCACCGAAGCGTTCATCGACGGCAAGTACCAGCCGGCGGCTTCCGGTGAGACATTCGTCTGCATCAATCCGGCAACCGGCAAGTCCATCGGACAGATCGCCGCCTGCAGCTCACGGGATGTGGACGTGGCGGTCGCAAGCGCACGCCGTGCGTTCGAAGACGGGCATTGGTCGCGCATGGCGCCCGGTTCGCGCAAGAAAATCCTGCTTCGTTTCTCGGAACTGATCCGCAAGCACCGCGAAGAGCTCGCACTGACCGAGACGCTCGACATGGGCAAGCCCATCTCGGACTCCCTGAAGATCGACATTCCGGGTGCCGCCCGCTGCATTGCCTGGTATGCGGAGGCGATCGACAAGGTCTATGACGAAATCGCGCCGACTCCGCATGACACGCTAGCCCTCATCACGCGCGAGCCGGTAGGCGTAGTGGGCGCGATCGTGCCCTGGAATTTCCCGCTGCTGATGGCCAGCTGGAAGCTGGGGCCGGCGCTTGCGACAGGCAATTCGGTCGTTCTGAAACCGTCCGAAAAATCGCCGCTGACGGCGTTGCGCATCGCCGAGATCGCGATCGAGGCCGGATTGCCGGAAGGCGTGTTCAATGTCGTGCCTGGATTCGGTCACACGGCCGGCGAGGCGCTGGCGCTCCACATGGACGTGGACTGCATCGCATTCACAGGCTCCACTCGCATCGGCCGGCGCATGCTCGAGTACTCCGGGCGCTCCAACATGAAGCGCATCTGGCTCGAGTGCGGCGGCAAGTCGCCCAATATCGTGATGGCGGATGTCGCCGACCTGGAGCGGGCTGCGAAGGCCGCCGCCATGGGCATCTTCTTCAACCAGGGCGAGATGTGCTCGGCAGCTTCGCGCCTGCTGGTGCACGAATCAATCCGCGACGAGATGCTCGACAGGATCGTCGCGATCGGCGAATCCATGGCGCCGGGCGATCCGCTGGATCCGGCAACCAAGCTGGGCGCGATCGTGGATCAGGCTCAGATGAACACCGTGCTGGGCTACATCGAATCCGGCCGCAAGGGCGGCGCGAACCTGCGCTCCGGCGGACGCCGGGTGCGCGAGGAGTCCGGCGGATTCTTCGTGGAACCGACCGTATTCGACGGCGTCCAGATGGACATGCGGATCGCGCGCGAGGAAGTATTCGGCCCCGTGCTGTCGGCGCTGACATTCAAGAGCCTGAATGAGGCTGTGAAGATGGCGAATGACGTGATGTACGGTCTTGCCGCTGCGGTGTGGACGCGGGACCTGGCGACGGCACACCGCGTGGCGAAATCGATACGGGCAGGCACTGTGTTCGTGAACTGCTACGACGCCGACGACATCACCGTGCCATTCGGCGGATTCAAGCAATCCGGCAATGGCCGCGACAAGTCGCTGCATGCGCTGCACAAGTACACCGAGCTGAAGACGACCTGGATCGACCTCTCATGAAGGTCACGGTGGCTGCCACGCAGATGGCCTGCGGCTCCGACCGCAAGGCCAACATCGCGAATGCCGAGCGCCTGATTCGCGATGCGGCCGGCCGCGGCGCCAACGTGATCCTGATCCAGGAGTTGTTCGAGTCGCCGTATTTCTGCAAGGATCACCTCGCAAAGCACTTCGAACTCGCGACGCCGATTGCGGAGAATCCCGCTATCGCGCGGCTCTCGAAGGTCGCGGCGGAACTCAAGGTCGTGTTGCCCGTCTCCGTGTTCGAGCGTGC
>JAOUGR010000205.1 GCA_029857655.1 Gammaproteobacteria bacterium
CAGTAACGCTCTGCAAGCGCCGCAAGTGCGTGCAGCACTTCTATGTCGCGGCCGATCACCTGGCGCATGCCGGGCCGCAGCACCTTGACGACGACTTCGCGCCCGTCGATCAGGGTCGCCGCATGTACCTGCGCGATGGAAGCGGCCGCCAACGGGGTTTCGTCGAAGCTGCCGAACAGCCGGCTGACCGGGCTCTCGAGCTCTGCCTCGATGCGCGCCCTGGCGACGTCGCCGGGAAAGGGCGGGACGCGGTCCTGCAGCTTCGCCAGTTCGTCGGCGATGTCCACCGGCAACAGGTCGCGCCGTGTCGACAGGATCTGCCCGAACTTCACGAAGATCGGCCCGAGTTCTTCCAGCGCCAGGCGCAGGCGCTCTGCGCGCGTGCCGCGGCGGCGCCTGAACCAGGTCCACGGCGACAGGTAGAAAACGAAGCGCAGCGGGCGGTACAGGTGCGTTGCGCGGACGAAATCATCCAGGCCGTAGCGCACCAGCACGCGATGGATCGTCAGCATGCGTCCGGCGACGCGCAGCGAAATCAATTCCGCGTCCTCGGTCGTTCGAGCTGCTCGATCCTTGCCTCAAGCCGGTCGGTCGCCTCGCGAACGGCATCCACGCCGGTCAGGAATTCCTCGACTTCGAATTGCACCGGAACGTCCCGTCCTTCCTCGGTCAGGTATTCGGCGACATTCTGGGTGAATGTGTCGCGCGCCTTCAGACCGAAGCGAACGGCGCTGTGCGCGAGGCTCGCAACATGATGCGCAAAGGCGTCTCCGGTCACGCGCGAAAGTTCCTCCTCGAAATCCGGCCGGGCGGCGGCAAACAGCTTCTGGAATCCCTGCGCGATTTCGGCATCACCGGATATCCGCAGGCCGCCGCTTCGGAATGCCTGGGCGGTGTCGGGGGCGGCCAGCCGCGCAAGCGAAAGCGGCGTTCCCTCGATGGTCGCGTCGGCCGCTGCATCGCCGCCTGGAGCGATCGCAATGCGCTCATCCGTAGCCTGGATGCGAACGCGAAATGGCGTCGCGGTGACCCTGATTTCCAGCGATTTTCCGGCGACCTGTGCGAGCAGTCCGCGTGCGCGCGACGAACCGGCAATGTTGCGGTTCAGCAGGGATTCCAGCGGGCGCAGCAGCGGATCAGGTGTCATGGGCGCTCAGTAAACGTAGCCGCTGTGCAGCGCGACGATGCCGCCGGCAAGGTTGTGCCAGCGGCATTCGTCGAATCCCGCCTCGCGCATCATTGCCGCGAGCGCCGGCTGGTCCGGATGCATGCGGATCGATTCCGCAAGATAGCGATAGCTGGCCTCGTCGCCGGCGATGACGCGTCCGAGTGCCGGCAGCAGGCTGAATGAATAGGCATCGTAGAGGGGCTTCAGGCCCGCGACCCGCGGCTGCGAGAACTCGAGCACCAGCAGGCGCCCGCCCGGCCGCAGCACGCGGCGCATCGAAGAAAGCGCCGCCGCCTTGTCAGTCACATTGCGCAATCCGAAGCCGATCGTTACGCAATCGAAGCTGCGGTCAGGAAATGGCAGGCATTCGGCATTCGCGATGACGAAGGCGACATTGCGTGCGACGCCTTGGTCGAGAAGCCGGTCGCGGCCGCGCGAAAGCATTTCCCAGTTGATGTCGGTCAGCACAGCGAGACCCGACGATCCGACCTGGCGCGCGATGCCGACCCCGAGATCGCCGGTGCCGGAAGCAACGTCGAGTGCGCGCTGGCCGGGCCGCAGACCGGTCTGCGACAGGGCAAACCGCTTCCACAGCCGGTGCATGCCCCCCGACATCAGGTCGTTCATCAGGTCGTATTTGGCCGCGACCGAATCGAACACGCCACGCACGCGCCCGGCTTTTTCGGACGCAGCAACCTGCTCGTATCCGAAATCGACGGAAGCGTCGCGCGGCTGACGGGAAGTCCCTGATTTCATTGGTTTGTCTTGCCTGGCCTCAGGCAGATTCTACCCTGAGCAGGCGCTAGACAGGCAGCTTGCGTTCGTAGCCCAGCTTTTCGCAGCGTTCGAGGTAGCGGTTCCATTTGCGGTCATATTCGGCGCCGAGCTCGCGCAGGTAGTCCCAGCTGTAAAGCCCGGAGTTGTGGCCGTCATCGAAATGCAGGCGGACCGCATAGACTCCGACCGACTCGACCTGTGTTACTCGCACCGATTCTTTCGCGAGTTCCAGCTTGCCTTCGCCACCGCCGTGACCGCGTACCTCGGCGGAGGGTGAATAGACTCGAAGGTATTCGAACGGCAGCGCATAGCGTGTACCGTCCGGCCAGGCGACCTCGACGACGCGCGACTTGCGCTTGACCTTGATTTCGCTTGGCGCATCCATGCGCCGCTACTTGCGTCGCCTGGCGCGCGGGTGGGACTCGTCATAGACGCGGGCCAGGTGCGCAAAGTCTAGGTGCGTATAGACCTGTGTCGTGCTGATGTCGGCGTGTCCCAGCAATTCCTGCACGCCGCGAAGGTCGCGGCTGGATTCGAGCAGGTGCGTCGCAAACGAATGCCGCAACAGGTGCGGGTGAACCGGTACTCCAAGTTCGCTGCCGGCGGCCCAGCGGCGAATGCGTAGCTGGATCGCGCGCGCCCCGAGCCGCCGCCCGCCCTGCCCGACGAACATTGCCTTGACACCCGGCTTTGCGATGGAGGTTCGCTCCGACAGCCAGCTGCGCAATTGCACGATGGCCTGGCGGCCGACCGGCAGGATCCGGGTCTTCGATCCCTTGCCGAGCACGCGCACCGTGCGATCGGCAAGATCGAGATCCGTGACGTCGAGACCGGCGAGTTCAGCCAGCCGCAGGCCCGAGGAATACAGCAGCTCCAGCATTGCGAGATCGCGCCGCGATAGCGGATCGGTGACTTTTCGCTCCAGCAGGCTCGCGACCTGGTCGACATCCAGCGTCTTCGGCAGGCGTCTTGGCGCCTTTGGCGCGCGGATGTCGGCAGCTGGATTGGCCTCGATCACGCGTTCGCGGATCAGGTAATTGAAGAACCCACGCAATGCGGACAGCCGGCGCTGCACGCTGCGCGGCCCGAGACCGTCGCGGTGCTCACGCGCCGCAAACGTGCGAATGTGGAAATTGTCCAGCCTGGTCCAGTCCGCAAGGCGCTCGACGTCGCAGAAAGCGGTGAGTGCGCCAAGGTCCCGGCGGTAGCTGGATTCGGTGTTCGGTGACAGCCTTCGCTCGGTCCGCAGATGGGCCAGGTAGCGCTCGATCCAGGCGCTCGCGCCGGCCTGCATCAGTCCGCTGCGAGTGCGGCCGCGATCAGTTCGCCGATGTGCTGCAGGAAATCCGTGCTCATGGTCGGATTGAAGCGCTGCACATCGTTCGAGCCACAGGCCAGCAGGCCGAGGCTGCCCTTGGGTCCGAGTGGCACCAGCGCAACCGAGCCGATCGCAACGGACCCGGTGCCGAACAGGAAATCGCGCTGTGAATCGCGCAACTGCCCGCAACGCGGCTTGCCGGAACTGAAGAGCGTCTCGAAGGAACGCAGGTCCGGTGAGTCGGTCGCCACCACGCGCAGGAAGCGGGAATCCGCGAGATTCGCGGGCGCGGCGGCAGGCGTGAGTACGAGCACCGACTCGCCGGCGCCGAAATCCTCGCGCAGCGACGCCTCGATGGTCTTGATGACGGCCGCACGATCAGCCGCAGCAATCAGCCGTCGCGCCATCGCAAATACCCGCGCGCCAAGCGTGTCGTTCTCGCGCGCGACATCCACGAATTCCTTCAGCTTGCGTTCGAGCTGCCGGTTGCGCTCGCGCAGCACCTCGACCTGGCGCTCCAGCAGCGAGACTGTGGTTGCGCTGCCGCGCGAATCGGGGAGGCGGATTTTCGCCAGCAGCTGGGCGTGCCGGTCGAAGAATTCGGGCGTCGCGGAAAGATAGGAAGCGACGGCATCTTCGTCGACTTCGGCGATTTCGAGTCCTCGCACTGGACGTGTCGTCATAATGCTACTTCCCCCCCGAAAGCCGTTTCGGCCGGTCCGGTAATCCAGATCGGTTCTCCCGGCCCTCTCCATTGTATGTGCAATCGCCCGCCGGGCAGGTCGACTCTTACTTTTGCATCCAGCAATCCGTGGCGCCGGCCGACGGCCACGGCGGCGCAGGCACCCGTCCCGCAGGCCCGCGTCTCGCCGGTGCCGCGCTCGTGGACGCGCAACTTGATATGGGTGCGACCGACCACTTCCATGAATCCGACATTGGTGCGCTTCGGAAAACGCGGGTGATTCTCAATCGCTGGGCCCAGGCGGGCGACCGGTGCATCCGCGACCGAGGGAACGCGGATCACTGCGTGCGGGTTG
>JAOUGR010000207.1 GCA_029857655.1 Gammaproteobacteria bacterium
GTCTTGCGCGGTGACATGACCGTGATTTCAAACGCGTCCTGCACGACCAATTGCCTGGCGCCGCTGGTGAAGCCGTTGCACGACTCTATCGGCCTGGTGGCGGGGATCATGACGACGATTCATGCCTACACCAATGACCAGGTACTGACCGACGTCTACCACAGCGACCTGCGGCGCGCCCGCTCGGCAACGATGTCGATGATCCCGACCAAGACCGGCGCGGCCGCGGCGGTCGGCCTGGTGCTGCCGGAGCTGAAGGGCAAGCTCGACGGCTTCGCGGTCCGGGTGCCGACCATCAATGTGTCGCTGGTGGACCTGACATTCACCGCGAAGCGCGCGACCAGTGCGGAGGAAGTCAACGGCATCCTGCGCGCCGCGGCGAATGGCGCGCTCAAGGGAATCCTCGAATACACCGAGGAGCCGCTGGTGTCGGTGGATTTCAATCACAACGCGGCATCGGGAACCGTGGATGCCCCATTGACCAAGGTGGTGGGCGGCACACTGGTCAAGGTCTGCGCCTGGTACGACAATGAATGGGGCTTCTCCAACCGGATGCTGGACACAACGCTGGCCTGGGCGCGCGCGTGAATCTGCTGCGCATGTCGGAACTCGACCTGGCCGGCAAGCGCGTCCTGATCCGCGAGGATCTCAATGTACCGGTGGCAGACGGGCAGGTGACGAGTGATGCGCGGATTCGTGCCGCGCAGCCCACATTGCGGCTTGCAATCGAACGCGGTGCGCGCGTGCTCGTGATGTCGCATCTCGGCCGGCCGAAGGAGGGCCTGCGGGATCCGTCCTTGAGTCTCGCGCCGGTCGCGAAACGCCTGTCGGAACTGCTCGGACAGAGCGTGCGCCTTGCCGATGACTGGCTTGATGGCGTCGAGGCAGCCCCCGGCGAGGTCGTGCTGCTCGAGAATGTGCGATTCAACAAGGGCGAGAAAGGCGATGATGAAGGCCTCGCGCGCCGCATGGCCGCGCTTTGCGACGTGTTCGTCATGGACGCATTCGGAACTGCGCATCGTGCCGAGGCCAGCACCCATGGTGTCGCCCGCTTCGCCACCGTGGCCTGCGCTGGTCCGCTGCTGATCGGCGAGCTCGAGGCGCTTGCGATCGCGCTCGACAATCCCGCACGGCCACTGGTGGCTGTGGTCGGCGGCTCGAAAGTCTCGACCAAGCTTGCCGTGCTCGAGAAACTGATCGAGAAGGTGGACCAGCTCGTGGTCGGTGGCGGTATCGCCAACACCTTTCTCGCGGCCACCGGCAGTCCGGTCGGCAAGTCCCTGCACGAGCCGGAAATGCTCGACGTGGCGCGCCGGCTGCTGGCCCAGGCGGGCAAGCGCGGCGTTGCCATACCGATACCCGTGGACGTCGTCGTCGCCAGCGAGTTTTCGGCCACCGCCGAAGCCGACGTCAAGTCTGCGTCCGCGGTCGGGAACGACGACATGATCCTGGACATCGGCCCGGACACGGCCGCGCAGATCGAAGGAATCATCATGAAGGCCGGAACGGTCATCTGGAATGGCCCGCTCGGCGTGTTCGAGTTCGACCAGTTCGGCGAAGGCACGCGGGTGCTGGCGCAGGCGATCGCCCGCAGCAAGGCATTTTCGATCGCAGGCGGCGGTGACACGCTGGCCGCGATCGAGAAGTACGATGTCGGCGGGGACATTTCATATATATCGACTGGCGGCGGCGCTTTCCTCGAATTCGTCGAGGGCAGGACGCTGCCGGCCGTCGCCATGCTGGAACAGCGCGCGCTCGACTCTGCGCGCAGGCAAACGAGGCAATAATGACCAGGCGAACCAAGATCGTGGCGACACTCGGGCCGGCGACAGATACCGATCGTGCGCTCACCGACCTGATTGCAGCCGGCACCGATCTGGTTCGCGTGAATTTCTCGCACGGCACGTTTGATGACCACGCCCGCCGCATCGGCCGTGTGCGGGCAGCCGCCACGCGCGTTGGCCGTGTGGTCGGCATCCTGGGCGACCTGCGCGGACCCAAGGTCCGCATCCAGCGCTTCGCCACGGGCAAGGCAACGCTGGTTGACGGCGATTCGTTTGTGCTGGACCCCACATTCGACCCCGACACGGGCACCGACAAGATTGTCGGCGTGGCCTACGAATCGCTGCCGCGGGACGTGCGCCGCGGTGACACGCTGCTGCTCAATGACGGCCTGATCGCGCTCGAAGTAACCAGCGTCGAAGGCACCAAGGTGCATACGCGCGTCACCATGGGCGGCGAACTGACCGACATGAAGGGCCTCAACAAACTTGGCGGTGGCCTGTCCGCCGGCGCACTGACCGACAAGGACCGCGAAGACATCCGCATGGCTGCTGAACTGGGCGTGGATTACCTGGCGGTGTCTTTTGTCAGGACTGCAGATGATGTGCGCGAGGCCTGGGACTTATTGCGCGCAGCGGGCGGCGAAGGCCGCATCGTCGCAAAGATCGAGCGGCGCGATGCGCTGGAGCACCTCGAGGAAATCATCGACTCGAGCTCGGCGGTGATGGTCGCGCGCGGCGACCTGGGTGTCGAGGTCGGTTATGCCGAGCTGACCGGGCTCCAGAAGCGGATCATCGGTCTTGCGCGCGCACGCAATCGCCTGGTGATCACCGCGACCCAGATGATGGAATCGATGATCCATGCGCCGGCGCCGACGCGCGCGGAGGTTTCGGACGTCGCAAACGCCGTCATGGATGACACCGATGCCGTGATGCTCTCCGCCGAGACGGCGGTCGGCAAGCATCCGGACAAGGTCGTGCGCGCGATGGCGCAGGTCATCGAGGGCGCGGAAAAGTGGCAGACGTCGAACCGGCCTGACATGCAGCGCGCCGACGGAGACTTCACCCGCACCGACGAAGCGATCGCGGCCGCAGTTATGTACACCGCCAATCATATGGACGTCAGGGCTATCGTTGCCTTGACCGAGTCGGGTTCGACCGCGCTCTGGATGTCGCGCATCCGTTCCGACATCCCGATCTATGCGTTTACGCGCCACGCCGCAACCCAGCGCCGCGTGACCATGTACCGGGGCGTCTATCCCGTCGACTTTGATGTCACCCACCCGGCGCCGGAGCAGATGTACCCGGCGATATTCCGGCGCATGATCGACGATGGCCTCGCAGCCGAGGGCGACCTGATCATCGTCACCAAGGGCGAATTTTCGGGCGTCTCCGGCGGCACCAACACCATGAAAATCATCAAGGTTCGGGGCGCGAAAACATGAAGCGGAACCTGTGGCGCGTACTTCGCGCTGGCCTGATCACGGTGGCGTGCCTCCTGCTGCTGATCGTTGCGGGTGCATGGCTTGCATTGCGGGCCAGCCTGCCGAGCATCGATGGCGAGAGGAATCTCGCGGGCCTGAGCGCGCCGGTTGCGATCGAGCGCGATGCGGCGGGCGTGCCGGTGATCCGCGGTGCGACGCGCGAAGACGTCGCGCGCGCGATGGGTTATGCCCACGCGCAGGACCGCTGGTTCCAGATGGACCTGCTGCGGCGCACGTCCGCGGGCGAACTGGCGGAATTGCTGGGGCCGGCACTACTCGACACCGACCGGCGCATCCGCCTGCACCAGTTTCGCAAGCGCGCGGCACTCGCGCTCACTGCGCTCGATCCTGTTGGACGCGGCATCCTCAAGACCTATGCCGCGGGCGTGAATGCGGCCATTGCCGACAGCCGGATGCGTCCCTTCGAATATCTGCTGCTGCGGACCAAGCCTGCGCCCTGGCGCGCGGAGGACACGTTGCTGGTCGTGTACGCCATGTGGATCGACCTGCAGGGCCTTGAGGATCGCGGCGAACAGCAGGATGGGCTGCTCGCGGCGACGCTGCCGGAGTCGCTCTATCAACTGTTGATCAACGGTGATCCCGAATGGGATGCGCCGCTCGACGGCAGCGTGCTGCCGCGGCCACCGCTGCCGGATGCGACGGAGATCGATCTGCGCAAGTTCGACCCGGCTCTCTTCGGCGCGAAGACAGCGATGATCACCGAACAGGATCCGCAGCAGACTCTCGGGAGCAATAACTGGGCCCTCGCGGGCAGCCACACGGCGAGCGGCCGCGCCATGCTCGCCAATGACATGCACCTGACCCTGCGCGTACCTAATATCTGGTATCGCGCGCGGCTGGTCGTGGGATCCGGCCAGATCGACGTCAGCGGTGTCACATTACCCGGTGTACCGGGCGTCATCGCGGGCAGCAATGGCCACGTGGCCTGGGGATTCACGAACAGCTATGGGGACTTCCAGGATCTGGTCGTCATCGTGCCGGCGGAGCAGGGTGGCGACAGTTATCA
>JAOUGR010000206.1 GCA_029857655.1 Gammaproteobacteria bacterium
GCTCGGCCGCTACCGCATCCTTGGCGAAACCCTGGACGATGCGGCGGGCGAGGCCTTTGACAAGACCGCGAAACTGCTGGGGCTC
Source organism: Gammaproteobacteria bacterium (assembly GCA_029857655.1). Lineage (GTDB taxonomy): Bacteria > Pseudomonadota > Gammaproteobacteria > Steroidobacterales > Steroidobacteraceae > SCUD01. The sequence goes on from JAOUGR010000206.1 coordinate 86, forward strand.
GGCTACCCTGGCGGGCCCGCGCTTGCCAGGCTCGCCGAATCCGGCCGCGACGGGGTATTCGAGTTTCCGCGGCCGATGCTAGACCGGCCTGGGCTCGACTTCAGCTTCAGCGGTCTCAAGACCGCGGTCGTGGTGGCACTTCGCGGCCGAATCCTCGACGCCAGAACACGCGCGGACGCCGCGCGCGGATTCGAGTCGGCCATGGTCGAGACCCTGGTCGCCAAGGCACTGCGGGCGCTGCGGCAGACCGGAATCAGGGCTCTTATTGTGGCAGGCGGTGTCGGCGCAAACCGGCGCCTGCGCGAAGAACTGGCGAGCGCGGTCGCGGCGGCCGGCGGTCGCGTGCATTATCCGCGGCCCGAGTTCTGCACCGACAATGCGGCGATGATCGCGTTGGCCGGGCATGAACGGCTGGTGGCCGGCGAGCGCGAGGCGCTTCCGGTGCGCGCCCGCGCGCGCTGGCCGCTGGATGAATTGGCCGCGCCGCGGCATTGAGAGGACCCATGGACAAGATTTTCCTGACGTCGCTCTCGGCAGAGGCCGTGATCGGGATTTTCGACTGGGAGCGCGAGGTCCGGCAGCGGATCGAGATTGACCTCGAGATGTCGCTCGACCTCACCGCCGCGGCGAACAGCGATTCGATCGACGACACCCTCAACTACAAGTCGGTCGCGAAGCGCGTGCTCGCGTTCGTCGAGGCGAGCGAATTCCAGCTCGTGGAAGCGCTGGCCGGGCGCATCGCCGGCCTGATACTCGCGGAGTTTGCGGTCTCGAAGGTGCGCGTGACAGTGCACAAGCCGGGCGCGATCCGCCATTCCAGGGATGTCGGCGTGATCATCGAGCGCAGCCGCGATGCCTGAAGTCTTCGTCGCGGCCGGCAGCAATATCCGGCCGCGCGCCAATCTTCGCCGTGCCGTCGCAGAGCTTTCTTCCGCATGGCCGGGATTGCGGGTCTCGCGCGCCTGGTTGAATTCCGCGGTCGGCTTCGCGGGCGACGACTTCATCAACCTGGTCGTGGCTTTCGAGACCGAAGAACCGCTTGCAGAAGTGCTGGCGCGCCTGAAAGCGATAGAGGTGGCTTGCGGGCGCGCAGCGGGCGCGGCGAAATGGGTTGCGCGCACGCTCGATCTCGACCTGCTGCTGTACGGGGACCTGGTGGGGCAATTCCCCGGTGCCAGACTGCCGCACGTGGATCTGACAGAGCGCGCCTACGTACTCGGGCCACTCGCGGAACTCGCGCCGGACCGGAAGCACCCGGTGCTCGGCGAAACCCTTGGCGAGCTGTGGCAGCGCTTCGATCGCGAGGCTCACGCCATGCGCGACGTCACGCTCGATGGGGAGGACTGATGCGGGAGCTAGCGCTTTTCGCCGCCCAGCAGGCGCCCGCCGTCGACTGCCAGCACCTCGCCGGTCACGAAGGGCGCGTCGCTTGCGAAGAAAAGCGCGGCCTTCGCGATGTCCTCCGGGGAGCCCATGCGTTTCAGCGCCGTGCGAGCGACGATGCGGCGCCTGAGTGCGGCATCGGCGGCACCGGCCGGCCACAGGACGGGGCCAGGTGCAATCGCATTGACGCGCACGCGCGGACCCAGCTCGCGCGCAAGCGAGCGCGTCAGCATCACGAGTGCTGCCTTGGCGGCGCTATAGACTGCATGACGCCTCAGCGGCCGCAACCCGTGGATGTCGGCGATATTGATGATGAGTCCGTCGCGCAGTCTGAGCTCGATTGCCGCGGCCTGCGCCAGGAACAGCGGCGCGCGCAGGTTGGTGCCGATCAGGTCGTCGAACTGCGCAGCCGTTATCTGCCCGATCGGCGTCGGGTAGAAGGTAGAAGCGTTGTTGACCAGGATGTCGAGCCGGCCGAACACCTTGATGACGGCACCCGGCAGGGCCGCGAGCGCGGTCATGTCGTGGAGATCGGCCGCGATTGCGACTGCGGAGCCGCGCCGGCGCGCATTCATGCCGGCGACGAGTTTCATGGCCTCCGCTTCCGAACTGCGGTAGTGGACCGCGACCCTTGCGCCGCGCTCATGGAATCCAAGCGCAATCGCGGCACCGATGCGCCGCGCGGCGCCGGTGATCAGCACGACCTTGTCCTTCAATGGCGGGGCGGCAGCGGGCATCGGGTCTGGTTCGCTGGGGATTCCGGGTGGCGAAGATATCACGCAGCACGCGCCGCGCGATGCTGAGCGCCGATCCGCTGCCGCCGCTTTCGCCTGCCGGGGCCGCTCACAGTGAGCTAGTCGCCGGACACCTGCGCTCGCTGATCGCGGCGGGTGGCGGCTGGCTGCCATTCTCGCAATTCATGGATGCCGCACTCTACTCGCCGGGTCTTGGCTATTACATGGCTGGCCAGGCCCGCTTCGGGGCGGGCGGCGATTTCGTCACGGCACCGGAGATCTCACCATTGTATGCACGCTGCCTGGCAACCCAGGTCGCGGAGATCATGAAACGCGCGGGTGGCGGGGACCTGGTCGAGTACGGGGCCGGTAGCGGCGCCCTTGCCGCCGAACTCCTGCAGGCACTGGCCGCGGCCGGTGCGTTGCCCGGCCGTTATCGCATCGTCGAGATCAGCGCGCCGCTCCGCGCGCTGCAACGAGAGCGGATCGCACGGATTCCCGGGCTGCTCGCGCGGGTTGAATGGCTGGACGGACCGCCCGCCACGTCCTGGCAGGGCGTGGCGATCGCGAATGAAGTGCTCGACGCGATGCCGGTCGATCGCTTCTGCGCCAGTCGTGGCGGCTGCGAAGCGATCGGCGTCGTCGCCGCAGGGAATGGGTTCGCCTGGCGATCGCGCCCGGCCGGCGCGGCGCTCGCCGATTCTGTGGTCCGCATCAATGCCTCGTTGCCCGATCCGCTGCCTGATCGTTATGTATCGGAGTTGCGGCCGATGATGCCAGCCTGGATCCGGGCTGCGACAGCAACGCTCGAGCAGGGCGCGCTGCTCCTCTGCGACTACGGCCTGCCGCGATCGCACTACTATCACGCGTCGCGCGACGGCGGCAGCCTGTGTGCCTTCTACCGCCATCGGCGCGTGGAAGATGTTTTCGCGCGCGTGGGCATGCAGGACCTGACAGCCTGGGTCGATTTCACGGCGGTAGCGGAAGCGGCTGACGCTGCGGGCCTCGAGCTCGCGGGATTCACGACCCAGGCACATTTCCTCGTCGCGCTCGGTATCGACCGCGAACTCGCGGCTGCACTCGATGGCGTCGGCACGCGCGAAGGGCTTGAACTGAGGCAGGGTGCCATGACGCTTCTGCTGCCCGGCGAAATGGGCGAACGCTTCAAGGTGATGGCCCTTGCGCGCGGGATCGGGATCACACTTGCCGGCTTCAGCTTCCGCGACCTTTCGACGAGCCTGTAGAGTGGAGTGAATGGATCCCGTTCATGCCATCGTGCTCGCCATCGTGCAGGGGCTTTCCGAGTTCCTGCCGATCTCGAGTTCCGGTCACCTGATCCTGGCGCCGAACCTGCTCGGCTGGTCCGACCAGGGGCTCGCCTTCGATGTTGCAGTCCATGTCGGCACGCTGGCAGCCGTCGTCGGCTACTTTCGCGTGCAACTGCTGCAGATGGCCCGCGCCTGGTTTGGTGCGCTCGCCGGGCGCGGACTGACGCCCGACGGAAGGCTCGCCTGGTGCGTCATCGTCGGCACAATCCCGGTGGCGATGGCGGGTCTCCTCTTCGGTGATTTCATCGAGCACATGTTGCGGCGGCCTATGTTCGTCGCGGGCACTCTCGCGGGCTTCGGCATATTGATGTGGCTCGCGGACCGGCTGGGTGCACAACGCCGCGACGAATACTCGGTTGGCTGGCGCGATGCGCTGCTGATCGGCTTCGCGCAGGCGCTGGCGCTGATGCCGGGTACTTCGCGTTCCGGCGTGACCATGACGATGGCCCGGGCGCTTGGGTTGACACGCATGGGTGCTGCCCGTTTCTCATTCCTGCTGGCGGTTCCTGGGATCGCGATGGCCGGCGGCTGGGAATTCCTGCAACTGGTGACGGGGCCCGGCGATGGTGCCGACTGGCAGATGATGGGCCTCGGTGTCGCGGTGTCGGCCGTGACCGGCTACCTCTGCATCCACGTGCTGCTGAAAGTGATCGAGCGCATCGGCCTGTTGCCCTTTGCCCTTTACCGGCTGGTACTCGCCGCAGTGATCGTGCTGTTGCTGGGCTGAGCCACCGGCTTCAGTCCATTCCGCGAAGCGCCGCC
>JAOUGR010000209.1 GCA_029857655.1 Gammaproteobacteria bacterium
AAGAGTCCGGTAGCCGTCAGTCGTTCAATCATGGTCCCCTCCCGCCTTGTGAGTCGGCGTTCCGCTTGTAGCAGACCAGCCTGCTATCATCAACATTCGGCAACGGAGATTCGCGCATGGCCTTGCGCCACCTAGTCACCGGCATGCTGGCTATCCTGCTGGCCGGCGCAGTCATCAGCGCTGTTCCCGCGCAATCTGTGGCGCCCCAGGGCGAGTCCTCAGCGCTGGCAGGTACGGCCGTGCTGGTCGAAATCAAGGATGCGATCAGCCCCGCCACCCGGGAATTCTTCCTGCGCACTCTCGAACGGGCCGAGGACGGGCAGGCGGCAGTCCTGATCCTGGTTCTCGACACGCCCGGGGGCCTGTCGGATTCGATGCGCGACATGATCAAGGGCATCCTGAACGCGCGGATTCCGGTGGTCACCTATGTCGCGCCCTCCGGTGCACACGCGGCCAGCGCGGGCACATTCATCCTCTATGCGAGTCACATCGCGGCCATGGCTCCGGGCACCAACCTGGGCGCCGCGACACCCGTGTCGATCGGCGGAGATTCACCGGAGGAAGAACCCAAGGATGAGGAAGGCACGGAAGATGGCAGGAAAGGTAGCAAGAAAGCCTCGCGGCCTTCGACTGCTATGGATCGCAAGGTATTGAATGACTCGGTCGCCTATATCCGCAGCATCGCCGAGATGCGCGGCCGGAACCTCGAGTTTGCGGAAGCCGCGGTCGTCGATGCGGCCAGTATCACGGCGACAGAAGCGCTTGCGCGCGGTGTCATCGACCTGATCGCGGACGACCTGCCGTCGCTGATGACTGCTCTCGATGGCCGCCAAGTCAAGCTGCCGACCGGTCCCAGTGTCTTGAAGACGAAAGGCATCGTGGTCGAGCGCGTCGAAATGGACTGGCGCACGTCTTTGCTTTCCGTGCTGACCAACCCGATGGTCGCCTATGGCCTACTGCTGATCGGTCTCTATGGCCTGATGTTCGAGGGTTACAATCCGGGTGCGATCCTGCCAGGCGTGGTCGGCGGAGTCTGCCTGCTGCTGGGTCTTTACGCGCTGCAGGTGCTGTCGGTCAATTTTGCCGGCCTGGCGCTCGTGTTCCTGGGCGTCGGCATGATGATCGCGGAATTCTTCGTGCCCAGTTTCGGCGCGCTGGGCTTTGGCGGCCTCGTGGCATTCGTGATCGGGTCGATCGTGCTGATGGATACGGGCGCGCCGGGCATGGCCCTGAGCCGCGGGCTGGTGGGCGGCGTTGCGACCGTCGCCGGCATGCTGATGCTTGGCACGATGTGGCTGGCGATGCGGGCCCGAAGACGGCCCGTTGCGACTGGCCGCGAACAGATGGTCGGGGATACCGCCGAGGCGGTAGACGCATTCACCGGCCGGGGCCAGGTGCGGATTTACGGAGAATTGTGGAATGCGGTGTCCACGACGCCCGTGGCGGCGGGGCAGCAGCTGCGCATCGATCGCGTGCAGGGACTGACACTCCACGTCTCGCCGGTCGAATGACAGGAGAACAGAAATGATGACCTACGTATTAGTTGCCGTCGTCGTCGTCTTCGTCGTGTTGGTGATCAACGCGATCAACATCCTGCGGGAGTACGAACGCGGTGTCGTGTTCACGCTCGGGCGCTACGGCGGCACCAAGGGCCCCGGATTGATCATCGTGTGGCCGATCGTCCAGCAGATGGTGCGCGTCGACCTGCGCACGATCGTGCTCGACGTGCCGAAGCAGGACGTCATCTCGCGGGACAACGTATCGGTCAAGGTGAACGCCGTCGTCTATTTCCGGATCGTGGATCCGGACAAGGCAATCATTCAGGTCGCAAACCCGTTCGAGGCCACCAGCCAGCTCGCCCAGACCACGCTGCGCTCCGTGCTTGGCCAGCACGAGCTAGATGAGATGCTGTCGGAGCGGGATCGCCTGAATAACGATGTACAGAAGATCCTGGATGCCTCGACCGACGCCTGGGGTATCAAGGTGTCGCACGTCGAGATCAAGCACATCGACCTCGATGAAACCATGATTCGCGCGATTGCCAAGCAAGCCGAGGCGGAGCGCACGCGGCGCGCCAAGGTGATTCACGCCGAGGGCGAGAAGCAGGCGGCCGCGATGCTGGTCGAGGCGGCAAAACTCCTCGGTGCTGACCCGAGGGCAATTCAGTTGCGCTACATGCAGACGCTGACCGAACTCGGCAACGACCGGAGCACGACGATCGTGTTCCCGATGCCGATGGACCTTCTTTCGCCTTTCGTGAAGAAACTCGCTCCCGCGGATTGATCAGCGTCCGGGCAGCCGGACGCTGACACGTGCGCCGCCCAGGCGGCTCTCGCCAATTTCAAGGGTGCCCGAGTAGGCAGCCGCAATCTCGCGCGCCACCGACATCCCGATGCCCTGACCCGCCACGCTTTCGTCGGCACGCGCGCCGCGTTCCAGCACTCGCGATCGCTCGGACGGTGGAATTCCGCGGCCGTCGTCCTCGACGTCCAGCAGCAGACCGGGCCGGCGCCAGTCGGCGGAGGTCCATGGCATCGCGCGCACGGCGACCTCGTTCTTGCAGTACTTGCAGGCGTTGTCCAACAGGTTTCCGGCGAGCTCGAGAAAATCGCCGATGTCAATCGGGTACGCTGTGTCTTGCGCGACGGCGATCGCCATGCGTGGCGACTTGTCGCTGTAGACTTTGGCAAGCGCACCCCGCAGCTGTTCCAGCGGCTCCTGCACGGGCAGGTCCGTCATGGTCGCGCCAGTGCCGCCGAAGACTGCGCGCTTGAGCTGATGCTGGACGATTTCCTGCATGCGGTCCAGCTGGCGCAGATTCGACTCCCGGTCCGTGTGCCCGCTTTCGATGAGTCCGCGCAGGGCGGCAAGCGGTGTCTTCAGGCTGTGGGCCAGGTTGCCGAGTGTCGTGCGATAGCGTTCCAGGCGCTTGCGATCCCCCGCCAGCAGCGCATTCAGGTTTCCGGTGACTCCAGCGAGTTCCCGCGGCCAGCCCGAGCCGAGCAGTTCGCGGCGCCCGGCTTCGATATCGGCGATTTCGGTCTCGAGCTGATGCAGGGGCTTCAGTGCGACGCGCATGGCGACGGCGAGACCGGCGAGCAGCAGCAGGCCGAGCACGATCGAGCCGGACAGGAGCCAGGCGCGCACGCGTGCGACCTCGTTGTACCAGGGCTCGAGACTTTCAGCAGCGCGAATGATGAAGTCGCGGCTGTTGCCATCCTCCAGTACCCAGCGGATTCCGAGCGAGAGGCCGAGCACGCGCGAGCTGTCGGCGAGCCTTGCGTACTCGAAACGGCGTTCGCCGGTTGCAGGCGTTGCCGCGAGATTGAGGCCGCTGCCGAGCGCCGAAGGCGAACGCCAGCTGCCGCGCGAACTCACGATCTCCGCGTACAGGCCCGAGCCGGATGCGGCGAGCCGTGGCTCGGCGAGATTCTCGGGCACCAGGCGGCCTTCCGCGTCGATGTCGGCCGACGCGATCAACGCGATGACCTGTGCCTCGAGTACATCCTGGCGCGCCCGCAAACCGAGGTCACGGTACATCGAGTCAAGGGCCCAGGCGGCGACGCCGGCCGCGGCCAGCAGCAGCAGCGCCAGCGTCACGAGCAGCCGGATCTGCAGCGATTGGGTGGGGCGCGCCACGGTCAGTCGCGCGCGATGCGGTAGCCGCGGCCCCTCAGGGTCTCGATCGGCTGGCGGTCTCCATCCGGGTCGAGCTTGCGGCGCAGCCGTCCGATGAAGACTTCGATCGTGTTGCTGTCGCGCTCGAAGTCCTGCTCATAGAGCTTTTCGGTGAGTTCGGTCTTGGACACGACTTCGCCGGCATGAAGCATCAGGTATTCCAGCAAGCGGTACTCGAAGGCGGTCAGTTCGATCGGGGTGCCGGCGACCTGGACTTCCTGGCTGCGGGTATCGAGTTCAATTGTCCCGCTTGTCAGCAACGGTTGCGACCAGCCACCAGAACGGCGCAACAGTGCCTGCACGCGTGCGAGCACCTCTTCGAACCGGAATGGCTTGGTGACGTAGTCGTCCGCGCCGGCATCGAGCCCGGCGACCTTCTCCTGCCAGCTGTCTCGCGCCGTCAGGATCAGCACCGGGAAGGATTTCTCCGCCTTGCGCCAGGCGCGGATCGCATCAAGCCCTGACATTCCCGGCAAGCCGAGATCCACGACGGCTATGTCGATCGGATACTCCCTTCCAGAGAATTCGCCCTCGACACCGTCGGCGGCGAGGTCCACGGTAAAGCCCGCGCCGCGAAACTGCCGGGCCAGCA
>JAOUGR010000208.1 GCA_029857655.1 Gammaproteobacteria bacterium
CAGCCGGTTCATCCAGGCGCTGAAGGAACTTGGCTGCAAGTTCGCGCTGGACGATTTCGGCACCGGGCTTTCGTCATTCGGCTACCTGAAGCATTTCCCGGTCGATTTCCTGAAGATCGACGGCAGCTTCGTCAAGGGGCTGTTGCACGACCCGATCGACCGCGAGATGGTGCGCTCGATCAACGAAATCGGTCACCTGACCGGCAAGAAGACGATCGCCGAATGGGCTGAGAACGCCGAGATTGTCGAGGTGCTGCGCGGCCTCGGCGTTGACTATGCCCAGGGCTACGGCATCTCGCAGCCGCAGCGCGTGGAACGCGCCGCTATTGCCTAGAACGCCACTCCGTGCGTGGCGCCGGCCATGCACATCAGCATCGGAATTGACAGCACGACATTGGTCCGCGACGCGGTGAATGCGATCTTGCGCGCCGCGGCCTTCTGTTCGTCGGTGGCAGCCACGATGCCGAGAATCTTCTTCTGGTTCGGCCAGATCAGCACCCAGACATTGAACAGCATGATTGTTCCGAGCCACGCGCCGGTTCCAATGACGAACTGGTAGGTGTTGAATTCATCGCCGGCGAACCCGAGCGAGAATGCACCCGCGAAATTGGCGCCCCGCAGCAGGTACCACGCACCGGTCAGCCAGGTCGCAAGCGCCGACCAGCGGAACCACAGCAGCGCACGCGGCACCACATACTTCGTGATACCGGCGCCGCCCGGTCCGCCCTTGTCGGCGGCGGCGTCGGCCAGGGCCGGAACCTGCACCGCGTTGAAGTAGTAAAGGATCCCGATCCAGGTGATCCCAGAAAGGATATGCAGCCAGCGTGCCAGGCCGAGTTCGTTCCAGCCGCCTTCGACGGCAAAAACCGCAAACAGGGTCGCCAGTACGAAACCGGTGACCACGGTGCCCATGACGCTCTTGAGAGGATTCATTTGTGTCCCCCTGGTGTCATTGAAGAATAGGGCAGCGTACCCCATAATTCAACGCGTTAGCGGCAGCATGCCCGCGAAGGGTATTGGGCGGCCCTGCTCCAGGGCGGCTTTCAGACATGATCGATCGCGGCCCCAACTCGCCCTGCCTGAATATCTGCTCGCTGGACGGGCGTGGCGTCTGCCGAGGATGCTTCCGGACGATTACCGAAATCGCCGGCTGGGCAGGCATGAAGGCCGGTGAGCAGTGGGACGTGATACGGAGAGCGGCGGACCGCCGCGGCGAATCGGAGCCCAATCGGAGCAAATAATGAGCGAAACCGAAATGACGCAGCGGATCAAGGAACAGCTGGATGCGGCACCGGTGGTGCTGTTCATGAAAGGCACGCCGGATTTCCCGCAGTGCGGCTTCTCCGCGCAGACTGCGGCGGCACTCCGCGCGCTCAAGGCCCAATACCGCCACGTCAACATATTCGAGGAGCCGGAACTGCGCGAGGCGCTGAAGGCCTACTCGAACTGGCCCACTTATCCCCAGCTTTACGTCAAGGGCGAGCTGGTCGGCGGCTGCGATATCGTCGTCGAGATGTATCGCTCCGGCGAATTGCAGTCGCTGCTGAAGGAAGCCGGCGCGATTACCTGAAACTTTCTCGCGCGCATCACTCCGGGGCAGGCTCCAGCATCGGATTCGACGGTCCCTCGTCTGTTGTGTCTTTCAGGCGCCGCACCGCAGATTCGTAGAGCGGCTGGAACTGGTTGCAGACGGCGCAAAAGAGCTCCGCGGTCCGCTCCGCGTCATACGCTGCCGAGTGCGCTTCCTCCGAATTCCAGTCGAGACCCGCCGCGAGCACGGCACGCGACAGCACGGTCTGCCCGTAGGCGACACCGGCGAGTGTGGCCGTATCGAAGCACGAAAACGGATGGAACGGGTTGCGCTTGATGCCGGCGCGGGCCGCGGCGGCGTTCAGGAAGCCGAGGTCGAATGAAGCATTGTGGCCGACCAGGATCGCGCGAGTGCAGTCTTCTGCGCGGATCATGCGGCGCACCTCCGTGAATATCGCACCTAGTGCGTCGCCCTCCGTTGCGGCGATCCGCAATGGATGCCAGGGATCGATGCCATTGACCGCGAGCGAAGCCGGGTCGAGGCGGCCGCCCTCGAATGGCCGGACATGTTCGCGGATCGTCGATTCGCGGACCAGCCGGCCTTCGCCATTGACGCGCAGCAGAACCGCGGCTATCTCGAGCAGCGCATCCGTGGCCGAATTGAAGCCGCCGGTCTCGACATCCACCACGACCGGCAGGAAGCCGCGGAATCGATCGCGCATCATGATCGTCGATGCGTTCATGCGCCGCCATCTGCGGGCGCCTGCTTCCAGGACAATTTTTCGCCGGCGAAGAATGGCACGAGGTCGGCGGACCCGAATGGATAGCGCTTGGGGACGCTCCAGGACTCGTGCAAGAGCGTGACCTTGCCCTTGTTGCGCGGCAGGCCATAAAAGTCCGCCCCATGATGGCTCGCAAAGCCCTCCAGCCGGGCGAGGGCGCCAGCCTGCTCGAATGCCTGTGCGTAGAGCTCGATCGCAGCGTGCGCGGAAAAGATTCCGGCGCAGCCGCAGGCGGATTCCTTGCCATCACGCGGGTGGGGCGCGCTGTCCGTGCCGAGGAAGAATCGCGTGTCACCGCCGGTCGCCGCGGCGACGAGCGCCTCGCGGTCGCGCTCGCGCTTCAGCAGTGGCAGGCAATAGAGGTGCGGCCGCAGGCCGCCCTCGAACATGGCGCCACGATTCAGCAGGAGGTGCTGCGGAGTAATGGTGGCTGCCACACGATCATCCTGCGCGCGCACGAACTCGACGCCCGCCGCCGTCGTGACATGCTCGAGCACGATACGCAGCTTCGGATATCGCTTCACCAGCCTGGCCAACTCGTTCTCGATGAATACGGCTTCACGGTCATAGGGATCGACCCCGGCGCCAGTCGCCTCGCCATGCAATTGCAGGACGACATCGAGTTCCTCCATGCGCGCAAGCACGGAATGACAGCGGGCCAGTGAAGTGACGCCGGCATCCGAATGGGTCGTCGCGCCGGCTGGATAGTATTTGACGCCGCAGACGAATCCGCTTGCCTTGGCCCGGTCGACCTCCGCTGGCTCCGTATCGTCGGTCAGGTACAGCGTCATCAGCGGCTCGAATCCGGCCCCGGCCGGCAACGCGCCCAGGATGCGGTCCCGATAGCGGCGAGCTGACTCCACGGTCGTGACGGCTGGCTTCAGATTGGGCATGACGACGGCGCGGCCGAATTGCCGGGCGCTGAATTTGACCACGGCTGCGAGTGCTTCGCCGTCCCGCAGGTGCAGGTGCCAGTCGTCCGGTCGAGTGATCGTCAACGTGTTCGTCTGGCTCGGCAACGGAATGCAACCTTGACCCGCGGGTACTGCAGCTAGGATCATATCGGGCCGGCCGCCGGCGTGGGAGATGAGCTGATGGCTGACGGCCCGCAGTCAGATGACCTCGACCCGCTCGAGACCCGGGAGTGGCTCGAGTCGATCGACTCGGTGCTCAAGGTCCACGGGCCGGTCCGCGCGCATTTCCTGCTCGATCGACTCATCGAACACGCGCGCCGCTCGGGCGCCTACCTGCCATTCAAGGCGAATACCGCCTACCTCAACACGATCCCGGTTGCGCGCGAAAAGCCGTATCCGGGTGATCTCGCACTGGAGCGCCGCATCGAGGCGCTGATTCGATGGAATGCCATGGCGATGGTCGTGCACGCGAATCGCGTGAGCTCCGAATATGGCGGCCACATCGCGACTTATGCATCGTCGGCGACGCTGTATGAGGTCGGTTTCAACCATTTCTGGCATGCACCCACGGATCATCACCGCGGCGACATGATCTTTGTCCAGGGTCACTCGAGCCCCGGCTTGTATGCGCGTGCCTATCTCGAGGGCCGGCTGAGCGAGGAGCAACTGCGGCGTTTCCGCCAGGAAGTGGCGGGCGGCGGGCTTTCATCGTACCCGCACCCCTGGCTGATGCCGGAGTTCTGGCAGTTCCCCACGGTATCGATGGGTCTCGGACCGCTGCAGGCGATCATGCAGGCGCGCTTCATCCGCTACCTCGAGCATCGCGACCTGGTCGAGGCCTCCGACCAGAAGGTGTGGTGCTTCCTTGGCGACGGCGAGATGGACGAGCCGGAATCGATGGGCGCGCTCACCATGCCCGTGCGCGAGAAGCTGGACAACCTGGTGTTCGTCATCAACTGCAACCTGCAACGTCTCGACGGGCCGGTGCGCGGCAATGGCAAGGTTATCCAGGAACTGGAAGCAGCGTTCCTGGGAGCGGGCTGG
>JAOUGR010000210.1 GCA_029857655.1 Gammaproteobacteria bacterium
CGAAGCCAGATCGGCGAGCGCAAACCCAACGCCCGCCGGCGGCGATTGCGCCGAGCAGGCAAGCCGGCCACCTGTTTCCAGGATTTCATTGTGGAGCGTGAACAGCGCCTGCTCCCAGGCGGGCTGGCCTGCGATCGCATCGACGTCGTCGAGCACGACGAGATCCAGTTGCTCCAGGCCAGCCAGCAGGCCGGGAACCAGGTCCCTTGGCGCAGCCAAAGGCAAGTAGGCAGATGTCAGGCCGCGCTCTCCGGCGAAAGCGCAGCTCGCCTGCAGCAGGTGGGTCTTGCTGACGCCGGCGGGCCCCAGAATCCACAATGGCGCATGGCCTTTTTCAGCGACGAGCTCTTTTAGGGCGGCTACGACAGCGCCATTCGGGCCTTCGTGGTAGGTCCCGAAGCGCATCGAAACGCCGAGCTGGACACCCAGTGGCAGCTGCTGCACGCGATCACACGGCGGGGCGGCGCGCACGGCTGACAGCGATCGCCTTGCGCGCGTATATGCGGATGTAATCCACGCCACTGACGACGGTGGTCACGAAGACCATGGCACCCAGCGTGATGATCAGCCACTCTGGAACGTTGGGATAGGCCGCCCGCCCGACGACTGCAATCACAAACAGCAGCTGGATCAGCGTATTCAGCTTGCTCGGCATGGTCGGGCGTCCCTCCACGGGCCCGAACATCTCCTTGTACACCCAGGCGCCGACTCCGATGATCACGTCGCGCCCGACGGCAACAGCAGCAAGCCACAGTGGCACGAGCCCGAGCCAGGTCAGCGTGATGAATACGCTGACCAGCAGCAGCTTGTCCGCGACCGGGTCGAGCACCTTGCCGAGTTCCGAGGTCCAGTTGAATGTCTTCGCGAGATAACCGTCGAGCCCATCCGACGCGGCGGCGATTCCGAACAGGAGCAATGTTGCCCCGTAATGGCCCTCGGCGAGCAACCAGACGATCGGCACGGCAAGCGCCATCCGCATCACGCAGATCACATTTGGAACCGCCGAGAGATTCATGGCGACAACGCGAAGATCATCCGTGACTCGTCGACCGGCACGAACCGGCTCTCGCGGCGGATCGCCTGCCGCAGTGCGTCCGCATCACCGCGGACCGTCAACAGGAATGACACCGCGTCCGGCGCCACTTCGTCAACGGCGACACCGCGCACCAGCGGCAGCCGCCCCAGCGCGTTCAGCGCCGTCGCGTATGAATTAAGCGTGTCGATGCCGGTGACCGTCACCAGCTGCTCGATGCGCTGGCCGGCATTGCGCGACGCATACGCACTTGCATAACGATCGGCCGCCAGATTCGGTCCCGATTCCAGGTCGCCTCTTGTCTCTGCGGACAGGCCGGCTGACGTAAAGGTCCACTCGACATCCTGCTGTCTGGCCACCGTCGTCACAGCGCGCCCGATCAGCACTCCGTCAGCGCCGTATCGACGCGCCGCATTCACCAGCGATGCATGGTCACCCGACCAGGTCTGCTGCAGGCCGCGCCCGAGATCGTCGCCGGCACCCGGCCAGGCCAGCGGTATGCCGCGCCTGGCGGCGGCCCGCTCGACGCGTTGCCTGTCATCGCCGCTGGTCGAGGATGAAATCAGGTTGCGTCTGCCGCCGCGATCGACCGCGAGCCAGACCAGCGTCAGCGGCCGGTCCGGCCCCCAGAATGCCAGGCCCGCGGCGTCTATCGAATTCTCGATCGTCGATCCGTCGAAGGACACGGCAAGCTGGTTGCCGGCCGCTCGCCGGAAGCTCACGACATGCCTGCCGGCGTTCGCGACCAATGGCGCCAGGCTCTCGAGACCGGCGGCATCACCGCGGCCGGTGGCGCGGATCAGGATGTCGCGCATGGCGTCGCGAAATGCGGCCTGCCGCGCGGATTCGCCCTGGCCCGTGACCGGCACCGTCACGGTGTACATGTCGCCAATGGATGCCGCGTCGGCATGGGCCGCAAGCGCGCCAATTGCCAGTGCAGCGAGCCAACTTCGCGTCCGGTTCATCATTACAATAGTACACTGCCCGGGATACGGGCCCTCCCCTGCATGGCCCCATCCGGACAGATGACCTCACGCCCACCGCTCACATACCGGGACGCCGGCGTCGACATAGATGCCGGCGCGGCGCTCGTCGAAAGGATCAAGCCGCACGTTGCGCGAACGCACCGGCCTGAGGTTCTCGCGGGCGTCGGCGGTTTCGGCGCAATGATCGAGTTGCCTGTCGGCCGCTGGCGGCAGCCTGTACTCGTCGCCGGCACGGACGGAGTCGGCACCAAGCTGAGGCTCGCGATCGATGCCGGCCGCCATGACGGAATCGGCCAGGACCTCGTGGCGATGTGCGCCAACGATGTCGTGGTGCAGGGCGCCGAACCGCTGTTCTTCCTCGACTACTATGCGTCCGGCCGCCTGTCCGTCGATGCCGCAGCGCGCGTCATCGCGGGCATTGCGTCGGGCTGCCAGCTGGCGGGCTGCGCCCTGGTCGGCGGCGAGACGGCGGAAATGCCCGGCATGTACGAGGGCGAGGACTATGACCTCGCAGGCTTTTGCGTCGGTGTCGTGGAGAAAGACAGCATCCTGGACGGCAAGCGGACACGGGCCGGAGACGCAGTCATCGGTCTCGCGTCTTCCGGGCCGCATTCCAACGGCTACTCACTGATCCGCCGTCTCATCGCGGAAACCGGGGCCAATGCCGATACGCGCATCGGCGGCGCACGGCTCTTTGACCTGCTGCTGGAGCCGACCCGGATCTACGTGAAATCGCTGCTGCGACTGCTGCAGGCGGCCGACGTGCATGGGATCGCGCATATTACGGGTGGCGGCCTGACGGACAACATCCCGCGGGTGCTGCCGCAGGGAATCGGCGTACGTCTCGATCCGCGCGCATGGCAGCGCGACGCGATCTGGCAATGGATCCAGCAGAGCGGCGCGATTGCCGACGCCGAAATGCACAGGACCTTCAATTGCGGCATCGGCATGGTCGTGCTTGTGCCCCCCACGGCCGGCGATGCAGCCATCGCGCTCCTGGAGTCCTGCGGCGAGCAGGCCGCGATGATCGGCGAAGTCATTCCCGGTGCGGGCGTGCGGATCGGTTGATGCAAGGCGCGCTGCCATTCGCCGTGCTGATCTCCGGACGCGGCTCGAACATGCTTGCGCTGGCCAGGGCGGTGGACGAGGGCCTGATCGCGGGACGCGTGGCCGTCGTTATCAGCGACCAGCCGCAAGCCGCGGGACTGGCCGAGGCGCGCCGCCGGGGCCTCGCCGCCGAAGTCGTCGAAACCGCAGGCGGCACCGACCGAGCGGCGCTCGGCCACGCCCTGACCGCGATCCTCGAGCGGCACGACGCGAAACTCGTAGCGCTCGCTGGGTTCATGCGCATCCTCGATGCCGGATTCGTGCGGCACTGGCAGGGCCGGCTGCTGAATATCCATCCTTCCCTGCTGCCCGCCCACCGCGGCCTGCATACGCACCGCCGGGTACTCGCGGCAGGCGACGCCCTGCACGGCTGCACCGTCCATTTTGTAACCGCGGAACTCGACGCCGGACCCGCGGTCATCCAGGGGCGGCTTGCAGTGCAGCCAGGCGACACCGAGGATTCCCTTTCAGCGCGCGTTCAGCAGCTGGAACACATCATCTATCCGCGCGCGGTAGGCTGGTTCGCCGGCGGGCGCCTGGGGTGGAAGGACGGCGCGGCCATGCTCGACGGCCGACCACTCACGACACCAGTCATCGAGGGTGCGTAATGAGGATTGTGGCAATCGTGGCGCTGGCGGCAATGGCCGCGGTCAACGCGCATTCCGCGCTCGCGGAAGAGCCGCGGCTGGTGCCATTCATTGCGGACTACGATGTCAAGTACGGCAATCTGTCCGCGGGCTCCAGCCGCACGGAACTGCGCCGCGCCTCATTGCCCGGCCAGTGGCAATTCGAGTCGCGCACGAAGGCGAGCGGACTCGCCAGGCTGATCATGGGCGGCACCATCGTGCAGCAGTCAATATTCCAGCTTGAAGCGGGCGACCTGCAACCACTGAGCTACCGATACGACGATGGCGAGAAAGGATCCGAGGGCAATGTTTCGCTCGACTTCGACTGGGCCGCGGGGCGCGTGAAAGGCATCTCCAAGGCTGCTGCTGCCGATATCGAGGTGGAGGCCGGCCTGCAGGATGCCGCGTCGATGCAGGCGCTCGTGTTGCTGCGCCTGAACAGTGGTGTTGAGCCCGGCCTGATCGCGATGATCGAGAAAGACGAAATCAAGTACTACCGCCACACCCTCCTGAGGC
>JAOUGR010000211.1 GCA_029857655.1 Gammaproteobacteria bacterium
TGTCCATGGCCCACGCAGTAGAGGGCCGTTACCCGTACCTGGATCATCACTTCATTGAGTTTGCCGCGCGTCTTCCGAGGAGGCTGAAGCTCCGGGGACTCAAGGATAAATTCATCCTCCGGAATGCCTTTGGTGACCGCATTCCGGAGCAGATTCGCAAGCGTCCTAAGATGGCGTACCAGGCTCCGGACTTGAAGGGATTTTTCGTGAACGGCAAGGCGCCGGAATATGTCGAAACGCTGCTGAACCCGCAGCGACTGGCGGAGGTCGGCCTGTTTGATTCGGCGCAGGTCACTCAATTGCTAAAAAAAGGAAGGGAATTCAAGTTGGCCCGGGTCGGCATGAGAGACAACATGGCCTTTGTCCTCGTCATTTCGACGATGTTGCTGGACGATTTCTTTGTGCGTGGCAACGGGTTATCCTTTGCGCAGCAGACCTCGGCATCAAGGCTCGAACTCATCGAGGCGGGAGCACATGGAACATCTTGAAACGCCTGAGTCTGTCCGGGACGACATCGTGAATTTCGTTCTCACGAATTTTCCCACGGACCACACGGCGTCGAGTCTCCCTCTTCACGAGTCGCTGGTGGAGCGGGGGATCATTGATTCGATGGGCGTTGTAGAGCTGGTGGAGTTTCTCGAAAAGCGATGGTCCATCGTGATAGACGAGTCGGAAATCACCCGCGAGAAGATGGGCGGCGTGATCAAGATGGCGAACCTGGTTCTAGAAAAGCTCGGGAATCCTGCGCCCAAGACGTGAAACGGCCCTACGTTTCGCCGCCCGAAAACGGAACGGCTGCGCGGTAGCGCCCGGCACTGATAAAATCATCCAGGTCCGCAATTCGATCGACTCGGTGAAGGGCTGCAAAGCGGCCGCGAAGATATTCCTGGTCAATCCCTCGGTCGATGCACAGGGCCAGGACGCCTTTTCCAACCTCCGGATCGCCGATCTGCGCGCGCGTCTTGCGTCGCTTGTACACGTACTCAGGAATGCGATTGTCGAAAACAAGCCGGGTGAGACGTTCCTTGTTGCCTTCTGCCGCGAGGAAGTCGGCGGGTAGAGAGCAATACAGGTGGGCCGCAATCGAGTACAGCTGGACGACCGGAACATTCCATGCCTCGAAGATTCCAATCTCCCGGTGGGATGTATCAGCGCCTCTGACCAGGACGCGTTGCAGCGATTTCGGTCCGAGGCGTGGAAGGCGGTAATAGACCTGTCCGCCATAGCGCTCCTCGTGGTAGTCGACCAGGAACTCGTTCATGAGGTCGCCTGTGAATACGAGGCCCGGTTCACCGGTGCTGGCAAGCTCGGCGGCGATGGCGCGTGCCAGCGCTGCGTTGACGAGCGCGGCATGAACGTTGAAATCGCGCCAGTCGATTCCCTCCGTAAGTACCGTATCGAGCGGCTCCAGCAGCTCCTGCTCAGTTACCGTGACCTCCAGTAGCGGAACATGCCAGTCGGCGGCCAACCGCCGGGCCGTCAGGCGGTCTTCGCTGATGGCTCCCGATGGTCTTTTCAGGTCGAAGCTCACTGCCGTCAGATTCTTGAAATGCTCCTTCACCTCGACCGCAACGCCAGTGCTGTCGAGTCCACCAGATGCGCACACGAATATTCGCCGGTCGGAGTATGCCGCGGCGAGGACATCACAATAGGCAGCCAGGGCGCCGGCAATATTTGCGGCTGTCGCCCCAAGATCGCCGGGGGGCGCGTCCGCGTCTCCAAACAGGCGAGGCAGCAAGCCCTCCTGTTGGCTGACGCGACGACCAAGGTCGATGTCCACGAGCTGGCCAGGGCCCAGCGAGTAGATTGATGAGAGGGGGCACCCGGCCGTTATGAGACGATGGGGTCTCGAGGCGACAAGAATCGACTGATCGCTCGATTCGGCCCAGAAGATCTTGTTGATGCCGAGCGAGTCCCGTACGAGCCGATATCGGCCGGGAGCCGTTTCACTTATTGCGGCCGCTGAGCCGCGCAAATCAACCGGACGTCGCGGATCCGGGCCTGCGAGCGGGTTGTCAACAAGCTTGCCGTGAAGCAGACTGAAACTGTGGTCAAGGGAGCCGATGACTTGAAGCTTCAACCGTCGATCTCCAATGCGGTGGGTCAGGGTTTGAGCAACCAGGTTGCTTTCAAGATCCGTGAGGTGGATGGCAACCTCGATGATGCGACAACTCTGGCCCGCTTGCACCTGGCCCTGGTCGGTTATGGTCCGGTCGCCGGACTCGGGAGGGGGTTCCTGGCCCGTTTCTGCTACTCGAAATTGGTCAAGGAAGGACTGATGCGCGCCGCGATCGCGGAAGTCGCCGGCGAAGCGGCCGGGCTTGTCGCCTATACGGCGCGCGCGGCCACGTTTCACCATAAGGCCATCCGCAGCTACCCGTTCTCGGCGGCGCTTTCGCTTTGCCTGTCCGTCATCACCGATCCTCGAGTGATTCTCGGCGTGTTCAAGGCGCTGCGATTAATGTTTGCGCGGCAATCGGACGCTGATCGGCTGATCGCCGACCCGTGCGCGGAAATACTGACCTTCGGTGTACTCCCCGCATATCGGGATCGGGAGTTCGTTCGCGCGACCGGACTCAAGATATCCGAACGGCTCGTCCAGCACGCCGTGGACTACTTTCAGGGGATCGGGTTGACCGAGGTCCAGGCCGTTGTCTACGCAACGAATCGGCCCACGCTGATGTTCTACCGGATGCTGGGAGCTTCGATCGAATCCTTCGTCCAGGCTGGGATCCAGTCCAGGCTCATTCGGTTGCCTATCGCTCCGCAGTCTGGTGCCGTTACGCGGCCCTGACCATCCACCTTACAGCAGCGGCACCAGCAGCAGCGCCACGATATTGATGATCTTGATCAGCGGATTGATCGCAGGGCCCGCGGTGTCTTTGTAGGGATCGCCGACGGTGTCGCCGGTCACGGCAGCCATGTGCGCGTCCGAGCCCTTGCCGCCGAAGTTTCCTTCCTCAATGTACTTCTTGGCGTTGTCCCATGCGCCGCCGCCCGTGCACATGGAGATCGCGACAAAGAGTCCAGTCACGATCGTGCCGATCAGGAGCCCGCCCAGCGCGCGGATACCCGCACCTGGGCCCATCGCCCAGTTCATCGTATAGGCCAGCACGACCGGCACCAGGATCGGCAACAGCGACGGCACGATCATTTCGCGGATCGCGGCCCGCGTAACCATGTCGACCGCGCGCGAGTAATCGGGCTTCGCCGTGCCTTCCATGATGCCCTTGATCTCGCGGAACTGGCGCCGCACCTCATTGACGACCGCACCGGCTGCGCGACCGACGGCCTCCATGGCCATCGCTCCAAACAGGTAGGGCACGAGACCGCCGATGAACAGGCCGATGATCACGGCGGGATCCGAAAGCTCGAAGCCCTGGACCAGTGCGCCGCTGCCGAGCTTGCCGGCTTCTTCCAGCTTGTGCGTGTAGTCGGCAAACAGCACGAGTGCCGCGAGACCGGCCGAGCCGATCGCGTAACCCTTGGTCACGGCCTTGGTCGTGTTGCCAACCGCATCGAGGGCGTCTGTGATCTTGCGCACGTTGCCCGGTAACCCCGACATCTCCGCGATGCCACCGGCGTTGTCGGTGATCGGGCCATAGGCGTCAAGCGCGACGATCATGCCGGTCATTGACAGCATGGCGGTCGCCGAGACCGCGATGCCGTAGAGCCCGCCCAGCTGATAACTGCCCCAGATCGCGATGCAGACCGAAAGCACCGGCAGCGCGGTTGACTTCATCGAGACGCCGAGGCCGGCGATGATGTTGGTCGCGTGACCGGTCTTTGATGCCTCTGCAATATGGCGAACCGGTGCGTACTCGGTCGCCGTGTAGTACTCGGTGATCACGATCATCGCGGCGGTCAGCCCGAGGCCGATCAGCGCGCAGTACCAGAGATCCATGGCGGCGTCACCCATGAGCATCTGGGTGATCGGGTAGAACGCTGCCGCAGCGATGATGCCGGCAACGATTACCCCACGGTACAGCGCCGGCATGATCCGGCCGCCGTCCCGTACGCTGACGAAGAACGAACCGATGATGGATGCGCCGATCGAAACCGCGCCGAGTGCCAGCGGCAGAATCACTGCACTTGCGCCATGGTCCTGCATCATCAGCGAACCGAGCAGCATGGTCGCGACTATCGTGACCGCATAGGTTTCGAACAGGTCCGCAGCCATGCCGGCGCAGTCGCCGACATTGTCGCCGACGT
>JAOUGR010000212.1 GCA_029857655.1 Gammaproteobacteria bacterium
CACGCCGGCCCAGCTGTGCCTCGAGTTCATCTGGATCCAGTTTTTCGAACAGGGCAGCTAGGGCTTCGCGAAGCGCAGCCGCGACTGCAATTTCATGATGCCTGGCGCGCGAAAACTGACTGCGGATCTCATCGACCGCCCGCGCGTCCCCGGGTCCGCGACCGGCGAGCATCATTTCGAGCAGTGGCTCGACCGCAGAAATCTGCACCAGCGGGCTGGTCGCGTCGCGGCGGCGGGCGCCGGAGGAGATGTCAAATTCACTGGCAAAATCCGCGCGCGTGCGCGCAAGCTCGGTGAATCCCACCAGAGTCTCCCGCAACAGCTGCCCGGCCTGCTGCAATGCAGTGACGCGCGCCTCGGGGGCAAGGGCGCGCGGATCGATGCCCGCGCCTTTGCACAATGCGACTAGCCCGGGCCACAGCTCATGTTCATCGCGTGCACGGCCCGAGGGTGCCTGCGCGGCCGGCGCCGCCGGAGCCTGCGGCCGCTTCGCGGGCGCGGCATCTGGTCGCTGGCGCGGGTGTGCATCGCGCTCACGCCGGCCGGCTGGCAGAACGGACTTGACCTCAAATGAGGCATCGAGGTCCATCACGCTGACCGGTGACGTCTCGTTGGCAGGGAAGTCGTTGCCGCCGGAAATCTCGACCTCGATGTCGTATTCCCCGATCCGGATACGGTCGCCATTCTCGAGCTGACGCACGGCCTGCATCCCGAGCGGCTCGTCGGAATCATTGATGAACGTACCATTGGTGCTCAGATCGCGCAGCCACCAGGTACCGCCACGATGCTCGATCTCGGCGTGCCGGCCCGAAACGTAGCGCTCGGTGTCGCGCAGCACCCAGTCATTGCTCTCATGTCGCCCGATGCGTCCGCCATTGACCCCAAATGTCCAGGCCACGTGCTCGCCGGCAGTCATCGCATTGTCGCTGACAATTTTCAACCTGAGCGCCATCACTGGACCCCGGAGCGGGCGGCCGACGGACCCCGGCTCCCGCATCACGCCTGACTGGACCGGTATAATAGCTCGGCCAAGGCAGGACGACCCCCACCCGGATCATGGCAACAAGTCACATATTTAAGGTTGTGTTCGCAAACCAGGGCAAGGTCTACGAGATCTATGCCCGCAAGGTCAGTCACGGCGGGCTGTTCGGCTTCATAGAGATCGAGGAGCTGGTATTCGGCGAGCGCAGCAGCGTCGTGGTCGATCCGTCCGAGGAGCGCATCAAGACCGAGTTTGCCGGCGTCAAGCGCAGCTACCTGCCGCTGCACTCGATCATCCGCATCGACGAGGTGCGCAAGCAAGGCGTCAGCAAGATCAGCGCGCTCGAGGGTGGCAATGTCGCCCAGTTCCCGGTCCAGATCTATCCCGCCGGCACCGATCCGGGCGCCAAGCGCTGACGGCGCTCGATGCTGGAACTCGCAGGCTCCCCCGCACTATCCGACTTCCGCCTCGAGAGATTGCTCACGTTGCTGCGCGAAAGCGCGCCGTCGCTGCTGGGCGTCCGGGTGCACTATCGTCATTTCGTCGATCATGCACGGGCGCCGGAAGCGGAAGAGCTCCGGATCCTGGAGCACCTGCTCGACCATGACCCGCGCACTGCCAGACCAGCCGGTGATGGGCAGCGGCTGCTGACCGTGCCGAGACCCGGCACGATTTCGCCCTGGTCATCCAAGGCGACCGACATCGCGCACGTCTGCGGCCTCGCCTTTGTAAGGCGCATCGAGCGCGGCAAGCTGTGGCAATTCGAGTCCGGGACCGTGCTCGAGCCGGCGCAACTGATGGCGCTCTCGGCGCTGCTCCACGATCCGATGACCGAGGCGGTACTGGCTGACCCGGCGCATGCCGCGCGGCTGTTTGAATCGCAGGAGCCGCGGCCGATGACGAGCATCATGCTCGGCACTACTCCGGCGGCGGCGCTTTCCCGCGTCAAT
The DNA here is from genome assembly GCA_029857655.1 of Gammaproteobacteria bacterium. Taxonomy (GTDB): domain Bacteria; phylum Pseudomonadota; class Gammaproteobacteria; order Steroidobacterales; family Steroidobacteraceae; genus SCUD01. The sequence continues at coordinate 1,933 of JAOUGR010000212.1, forward strand.
GCCGAACTCGGGCTTGCGCTTTCGGTGCAGGAGATCGACTACCTCGCGGATGTCTTTGTGCGCATGGGCCGCGATCCGACGGATGTCGAAGTGATGATGTTTTCGCAGGCGAACAGCGAACATTGCCGTCACAAGATATTCAATGCCGACTGGGTCATCGACGGAGTCGCGCAGCATGAGTCGCTGTTTGCGATGATCCGCAACACGCGCGACCAGAGCCCCGCTGGCGTGCTGTCCGCCTATAGCGACAACGCGGCCGTGATCGCCGGCCCGGTCGCAGGCAGGTTCTTTGCGGATGCAGCCGATCGCCGCTATCACTGGCGCGAAGAGCCGGCCGACATCCTGATCAAGGTCGAGACCCACAATCACCCGACGGCGATATCGCCGTTCCCGGGGGCGGCTACGGGATCGGGTGGCGAAATACGGGATGAGGGCGCAACCGGGCTCGGCGCCAAGCCGAAAGCCGGGCTGGTGGGATTCACGGTGTCGAATCTGCGCATACCCGGGTTCGAGCAGCCCTGGGAAATCGACCATGGCAAGCCGCCGCGCATCGCTTCGGCGCTCGACATCATGCTCGAGGGACCGATAGGCGCAGCCGCCTTCAACAACGAGTTCGGGCGGCCGGGGATTCTCGGCTACTTCCGCACATTCGAAATGAAGTTGCCGGCGGATCCAGACGGCGTCATTCGCGGATACCACAAGCCGATCATGATTGCGGGCGGGCTCGGCAATGTCCGGCGCATGCACGTCGAGAAAGGCGAAGTGCCGATCGGTGCCCGCCTGGTCCTGCTGGGCGGGCCGGCGATGCTGATCGGCCTGGGCGGCGGCGCCGCCTCGTCGCTTGGCAGCGGCGCCAGCAGCGCGCTGCTCGATTTCGCATCGGTGCAACGCGGCAACCCGGAAATGCAGCGACGGGCCCAGGAGGTCATCGATCGATGCTGGGCCATGGGCGAGGATAATCCGATCCTGATCATCCATGACGTCGGCGCCGGCGGCCTGTCGAATGCCGTGCCCGAGGTCATCGCGCACAGCAAGCGGGGCGGGCACATCGAGCTTCGCCAGGTGCCGAATGACGAGCCCGGCATGTCCCCGCTCGAAATCTGGTGCAACGAGGCGCAGGAGCGCTACGTACTTGCGGTGGCGGCAGAGCGCCTCGAGGAGCTCCTCGCGCTGTGCCGGCGCGAGCGCTGCCCCTGTGCCGTGATCGGAATTACGACCGGCGACGGCCAGTTGCTGGTGCACGACTCGCATTTCGGCAGGCCCGCGGTTGATATGTCGGTGGCGGCGCTGCTCGGCCAGCCACCGCGCGTGCGGCGCGAGGCGAATCGCCGCGCCAGTGCAGGCGACGGATTTAATGCCGGCGGCATCGATCCGGCGCAGGCGCTGGAGCGGCTGCTGCACCTGCCGGCGATCGCCGACAAGGGATTCCTCGTGACCATCGGCGATCGCAGTGTCGGCGGTCTTATCAGCCGCGACCCGCTGGTGGGACCGTGGCAGGTGCCGGTAAGCGACGTGGCGGTGACGCTGTCGGGCCTGCGCGGGCACACCGGGGAGGCAATGTCGATCGGCGAGCGCCCGCCGATAGCGCTGCTGGACGGCCCGGCATCCGGTCGTATGGCGGTCGGTGAGGCGATCACGAATATTGCGGCGGCCGACGTGCAGCACATCCGTGACGTCCGCCTTTCGGCCAACTGGATGGCTGCCAGCGGTGAGCCCGCCGAGGACGCGAAGCTGTACGACACGGTGCGCGCGATCGGCGAGCAATTATGCCCGGCACTCGGCATTGCAATACCGGTCGGCAAGGACTCACTTTCGATGCGATCCACCTGGCAGCAGGATTCGCGTGAATGCTCGGTGATCGCTCCATTGTCACTCGTGATTACCGCATTTGCCCCGGTTTCCGACGCGCGCCGTACGCTGACGCCGGCACTGGAAACGACGCAGGGTCCGTCGGCGTTGCTGCTGATTGATCTCGGTGGCGGTCGCGACCGCCTCGGCGGTTCCTGCCTTGCACAGGTGCATGGTCGCATCGGCGACCTGCCGGCAGATCTCGACCATCCGCCGGCGGTGGCGGCATTCTTCGCCGCGATTCGCCAGCTTGCGAACGCCGGTCACGTGCTCGCATATCACGACCGCTCGGATGGCGGCCTGGCGATCACGCTGCTCGAGATGGCGTTTGCCGGCCGCACCGGCCTCGAGATTGAACTCGGTGCGGTCGCAGACCCGGTCGCTGCGCTCTTCAGCGAGGAACTTGGCGCGGTCCTGCAGTTGCGCCAGTC
>JAOUGR010000213.1 GCA_029857655.1 Gammaproteobacteria bacterium
AAGGGCTTTTCCTGCCCGAGCTTGTAGCCGTGGCGGATTGCGCGGCGAATGATGCGACGCAGCACGTAGCCCCGGCCGTCATTTCCGGGCACGACGCCGTCCACGATCAGGAAGCTGCAGGCCCGGATGTGGTCCGCGATCACGCGCAGCGACGGGCTCGTTTTCCTCTTCTGGTGCGTCGCTTCGGCCGCGGCCGCGATCAGGCCTTTGAACAGGTCGATGTCGTAATTCGAATGAACGCCCTGCATGACCGCGGCCGTGCGCTCGAGGCCCATGCCGGTGTCCACCGAGGGTTTCGGCAGCGGCGTCATTTTCCCGTCAGCCGAGCGCTCGTACTGCATGAAAACGAGATTCCAGATCTCGACGAAGCGGTCGCCGTGCTCGTTCTTCGAGCCCGGCGGGCCGCCTTCGATGCCCTTGCCGTGGTCATAGAAGATTTCGCTGCAGGGGCCGCAGGGACCGGTATCGCCCATGGCCCAGAAGTTGGAGTCCTCGCCGAGACGCGAGAAATGCTTCGGACTGACGCCGATTTTCTTCAGCCAGATATCCGCGGCATCATCGTCGTCGCGAAAGACCGTGACCCACAGTTTCTCGGGCGGAATCTTCAGCGTGCCGGTGATGAAGTCCCAGGCGAATTCGATCGCCTCCGGCTTGAAGTAGTCGCCGAAGCTGAAATTTCCCAGCATCTCGAAAAAAGTGTGATGGCGCGCCGTGTAACCGACATTCTCGAGGTCATTGTGCTTGCCGCCGGCACGCACGCAGCGCTGCGAACTGGCGGCGCGCTTGTAGCCGCGTTTGTCCTTGCCGAGGAAGAGGTCCTTGAACTGCACCATGCCGGCATTGGTGAAAAGCAGTGTCGGGTCATTTCCCGGCACGAGCGAACTGCTGGCCACGACCGCGTGCTTGCGCGCCCGGAAAAAATCCAGGAATGCGCTGCGCAATTCCGCGCTCGTCATTGATTGCTTCTGTTTCGATGCCATCATTCCCCGTCCGGATCGCCGCCGATCGCCGCGCGCACCTGCTCCGAGTTGAAGCCGCGCTGGGTCAGGAACCGTGCCTGCTTGCCGCGCTCGGCCCAGCTCGCGGGTTCGCGCGCGCCGAATCGCTTGCGCCTGACCTCGACGCAGCGCCGCCGCCAGTCGGCGGATCGCGCGTCCACCGTGGCCGTTACGAGCTCCTTGGCCACGCCGGCCTCGTGGAGCTTGTGCGCAATGCGCACGGGCCCGTGGCCGCGATTGGCATGATACGCGACGAAATGCTCGGCAAAACGGCAGTCGTCCAGGAGCCTTTCCTGGACCAGGGCATCGACGACCGCCTGTGCGGTCGCTGCTGTGAAGCCACGTTCGGCGAGGCGTTGCCCGAGCTCGCGGGCGCCGTGGTCGCGCCGGTTCAGTAGCCGGAGTGCCGCGAGCCGGGCAGCCTGCTGATCGTCCGGTGCCGCCGCGGCGGCTGGATCAGGCTTCCGCCGCCTCACTCGCAACCGCCACCGGGCGGCGCACCGGCAGCAGCCGGGTCCGCAGCGCCGTCTCGATCTTGGCGGCGATTTCCGGATGCTGCTGCAGGTACGTGCGCGCATTGTCCTTGCCCTGGCCGATGCGCTCGCCGTCATAGGCGTACCAGGAACCGGACTTCTCGACCAGGCCGTGCAGCACGCCCATGTCGACCAGCTCGCCTTCGCGCGAGATGCCGTGGCCGTAGAGGATCTCGAACTCCGCCTCGCGGAATGGCGGCGAGACCTTGTTCTTGACCACCTTGACGCGGGTCTGGTTGCCGATGACTTCCTCGCCGTTCTTCAGCGCGCCGATGCGGCGGATGTCGAGCCGGAGCGATGCATAGAACTTGAGCGCATTGCCGCCGGTCGTGGTTTCGGGATTGCCAAACATCACGCCGATCTTCATGCGGATCTGGTTGATGAAGAGCACGATGGTGTTGGAGCGCTTGATGTTGCCGGTGAGCTTGCGGAGCGCCTGCGACATCAGCCGCGCCTGCAGGCCGATCTGCATCTCGCCCATCTCGCCCTCGATCTCGGCCTTTGGCGTCAGCGCGGCGACCGAGTCGATCACGACGATGTCCACCGCCCCCGAGCGCACCAGCATGTCGGTGATCTCGAGCGCCTGCTCGCCGGTGTCTGGTTGCGAAATCAGCAGTTCCTTGACCTTGACGCCGAGCTTTTCGGCGTAGACGGGATCGAGCGCGTGCTCGGCGTCCACGAAGGCGGCGACGCCGCCCAGCTTCTGCGTCTCGGAAATGATGGAGAGCGCGAGGGTCGTCTTGCCGGAAGCCTCCGGCCCGTAGACCTCGATCACGCGGCCGCGCGGCACGCCGCCGACGCCGAGCGCGACGTCGAGTCCCAGCGAGCCAGTCGATACGACCTCGATATCGTTGTTGGCCGGGTGCTCGCCGAGCAGCATCACCGAGCCCTTGCCGAACTGCTTGTCGATCTGGCTCAGCGCTGCGGCGAGAGCCTTCTTGCGGTTTTCTTCCATCGCGATGCTTCCTCCTGGAAGTGGATGATTATTTCACAAAGATCCGGCTTGCGGCGCACGCAGAATTTGTTCCGCGTTGGCCTCGAATGTCCGTTTCGCGAGCAGATTACGGGACCGGGTGGCTCAGGCGGCGACCCTGGCCCCGAACCCGGCTCTCAGGACTTGCCCAGCGGCCATTCAGCAAGCGCCGTGTAGTGAAGGCCATCCGGGCCGGACACCGATTCGACCAGCGCCAGTCGATCGCAGGCCCAGGGTATGGCCGGAATCGTCAGTTTCGGCGGTGGCCGGCGCACCCGGCGCACGACCGTGAAATGCGGCCGCCAGGGCCGTTCTTCGCGTTCCAGCCCAAGGGGCAACAGGCGCTCCCACAGCATATCGACCAGCGTCTGGCCCGCTTCCGGGATCGAATCCGTCAGGGCCGAGACAACCTTGGGCCTCGGCCAGTATTCCAGGCGGTCGAATGTGAGCTTGCAGGGCTTGTAATCGCCGCGCGCGCCGACCCGGATGATCTCCGGTATCCGGACCCCCGGTACACGGCCAAGGAATGCCAGCGTCACGTGGAGATTGGAGGCAGTCACAGGCTGGCCGTCGATGGAGGCCACCGCGGCGCGGGTCGCCTCGAGCAGGGATTGGCGTGTCTTTGGGTGCGGCCAGTACGCGAAGAACAGGCGTCGCGAGTGTTCGCGAAGATCCAGCGGCGTGCTCATGGCTGCAGCAGCCCAGAAAGCGCTGCCGCCACGCTCCGGCGGCGGACGGTGTCGCGGTTCCCTGCGAAACAGTGGTGCTGGGCCGTGGCTCTCACGTGGCCGCGGTGGCGCCTGGCCCAAGCGATCCAGACCGTGCCCACGGGCTTGCCGGGTGTCGCGCCGGTCGGGCCTGCAATTCCGGTGACGGCAACTGCGACCGTCGCGCCTGCCGCTTTCAGGGCGCCGCGGGCCATTGCGAGCGCCGCTGGCTCGCTGACCGCGCCGTGCCGTTCGAGCACGCGCGGGCTGACACCCAGCAGTTTCTGCTTCGCGGCATTGGAATAGGTCACCCAGCCGCGGTCGAAGTAGTCAGAACTGCCCGACAGGTCGGTCAGGCACTTGGCGAGAAAGCCGCCGGTGCAGGATTCGGCCGTGACGACCGAGGCGCCAGCCTTGCGCAACTTCTGGCCCACACGCCTCGCGAGGCGGTAAAGCGTGCTGTCCCCGGGTGCGGGCATCGTCAGCCGGTCCTCGAGAAATCCGGCGCGCGTTTTTCGCGGATGGCGGCGATGGCCTCACGCGTCTCCGCGCTGGCGAGACGGGACCCGAAAACGCCCGCTTCGCGCAGGATGGCCTCCTGCACCTGCGTTCCGAGCGCCTGGCGCAGCAGCTTCTTCGCTTCGCGCACGGCACCCGATGGCAGGGCGTTGAATGACCCGGCAACGGATTGGGCGTGAGCCAGCAATTCCGCCGGCGGCAGCACGGCATTCGCGATGCCCATGGCCACCGCCTCGGCGGCGTCGAATGGCCTGCCCAGCAGCAACTTTTCGGCCGCGCAGACCTTGCCTGCCGCCAGTGGCAGCAACAAGGTCGAGCCGAACTCGGGCACCAGGCCCAGGTTCACGAAGGGCATCGAAAATTTCGTGCCTTCCGCGACATAGACAAGATCGCAATGCAGCAGCATGGTCACGCCGATGCCGACTGCCATGCCATGGACGGCGGCGACCACCGGCTTGTCGAAGGTCGCAAGCGACTGC
>JAOUGR010000214.1 GCA_029857655.1 Gammaproteobacteria bacterium
TTGTAGTCGGTGTCACAGGTTCTGCCCTCGTTCTCTGGGTGCTTGGCAAGACGATTGCGTTCCACACGCTTCCCGTGACCGTCGTGGCGATTTACTGGCTGCTGGCGCTCGTGTGGGTCGCAGCTACCCGGTTGATTGCGCGCTGGCTGCTAACGCCATTCGTGATCAACGGTACCCGTGTCGTGATTTATGGCGCGGGCGATGCCGGTGCACAGCTTTCGATGGCGTTTTCATCGGGCCGGCAATTCACGCTGCTTGCCTACGCGGATGAAAAGCGCACCCTGCAGGGCACGCTGATGAACGGGGTTCCGGTCATCCGGCCGGAGGATTTGGCCGAATTTGTCAGGCGCCATAAAGTCGAGCGGGTTCTTCTGGCCGTGCCTTCTGCCTCACGCCGGCGAAAGGCCGAGATCCTGCGGCGCCTCGAGGCGCTCAACATTCACATCCAGTCGGTTCCAGACCTGCACGACGTCGTGACCGGCCGCGCCAGGGTCGACGAACTGCGCGAAATCGACGTGGCCGACCTGCTGGGTCGCGACCCGATACCTCCGCACCGTGAATTGCTGGATGCCTGCATCCGTGGCAAGTCCGTGATGGTCTCCGGCGCCGGCGGCTCGATCGGCTCGGAACTATGCCGGCAGATCATCCTGCTGGCGCCCAAGCGCCTGGTCCTGTTCGAGATATCGGAAATCGCGCTTTATAACATCGAGCGCGAATTGCAGGACATTGTCGAGTCGCGCCACCTCGGCGTCGAGATCTTCGGCCTGCTCGGCGATGCACATCACAAGTACCGGGTGCGCGATGTGATGCAGGCATTCAGTGTCCAGACCGTGTACCACGCAGCCGCCTACAAGCACGTACCGATTGTCGAGCACAATCTGATCGAAGGCGTGCACAACAATGTATTCAGCACCTGGTTCGCAGCGGAGGCTGCGCTTGAGACAGGAGTCGAGACCTTCGTGCTGATTTCGACTGATAAGGCGGTCAACCCCACAAACGTGATGGGAGCGACCAAGCGCCTCGCCGAGATCGTCCTTCAGGCCATGCAGACTCAGACCGCGCGCACGCGGTTCTGCATGGTGCGATTCGGCAATGTGCTGGGTTCTTCGGGTTCGGTCGTGCCGCTGTTTCAGGAACAGATCCGGCGTGGCGGGCCGGTGACGGTTACCCACCGCGAAGTGCGCCGTTATTTCATGACCATTGCCGAAGCGGCGCAGCTCGTTCTTCAGGCGGGCTCGATGGGCACGGGCGGCGACGTGTTCGTACTGGACATGGGCGAGCCCGTGGAAATTGACGAACTTGCGCGCCGCATGATCAAGCTGGCAGGCCTGAGCGTCCGTGACCCGGATCACCCCGATGGCGACATCGAGATCGAGTATTCGGGCCTGCGGCCCGGGGAAAAGCTGTTCGAAGAATTGCTGATCAGCACCAATGTGACCGGCACCGGCCACCCGATGATCATGCGCGCGATCGAGCCTTCGCATGGCTGGAACGAACTCAAGGAATTGCTGGAGGAGCTCTCCATCGCTACGAACCGCATCGATTGCCGGCGCGTCATGGAGGTGCTCGAGAAGGGCGTGCGCCAGTACCGCCGAGCCTCCGTGATCCACGATCACGTCTACGCGCAGCGGCCCGCCGAGGCCGGCGCACTGGAGCTTGCCGATTCGAAAGTCGCGGTGCTGGCGGAGCATCGGGCGCAGAAGCTGCCCACCGGGGGCAGTTGATATAGTCGGCGCGCGACCGGCTTCACAATTGCAACCTATGTGGGCTTTACCGCCGCCCGCCCTTCGGTTAGTCTGCCCACCACTTTTCCGAATAAAATCAGGGCACTAACTTGCGCGTCACCATTTTTGGATCGGGCTACGTCGGCCTCGTCACCGGCGCATGCCTTTCGGACGCAGGCAACAATGTCGTCTGTGTGGACGTGGACGAAGGCAAGATCGCCCGCCTCAATGCGGGCGAGGTGCCCATCCATGAACCCGGGCTCGACGAGCTGATCCACCGCAACAGGGAGCAGGGGCGGCTCTCGTTCACCACCGATGCCAAGGCAGGCGTCGAGCATGGCCTCTTTCAGGTGATTGCTGTCGGCACGCCGCCGGATGAAGACGGCTCGGCCGACTTGCGCCACGTACTGGCCGTGGCACGCACCATTGGCACGCACATTGCCGAGTACAAGGTCGTGATGACGAAGTCCACTGTGCCGGTCGGCACCTCGGACAAGGTCAAGGCAACGGTCGGCGCGACGCTCCTTGCACGCGGCGCCAATGTGGAGTTCGACGTCGTCTCGAACCCCGAATTCCTGAAGGAAGGCGCCGCGATCGCGGACTTCATGAAGCCCGACCGGGTGATCGTCGGCACCGACAATCCGCGCACCGCGGAACTGCTGAAAGCGCTTTACGACCCGTTCACGCGCAATCACCAGCGCATGATCGTGATGGACCTGCGTTCGGCGGAACTGACCAAGTACGCGGCAAATGCAATGCTCGCGACCAAAATCAGCTTCATGAATGAGCTTGCGAATCTTGCGGAACGGCTTGGCGCCGATATTGAGAAGGTCCGTTCAGGCATCGGCTCCGATCCGAGGATCGGTTACTCGTTTATCTATCCGGGCATCGGCTACGGCGGTTCCTGCTTCCCGAAGGACGTCAAGGCGCTCGCCCGTTCGTCACGCGACGCCGGCCAGGAGCCCACGATCATGATGGCCGTCGAGGCGGTCAACGATGCGCAGAAGCGCGTGCTGTTCGCCAAGATTTCTCGCCATTACGCTGCTCGGCTGAAAGGCAAGACGATCGCTGTGTGGGGCCTCGCGTTCAAGCCCAATACCGATGACATGCGCGAGGCGCCGAGCCGCGTGCTCATGGAGGCCTTGTGGGCGGCGGGCGCGACGGTTCGCGCCTACGATCCGGTCGCGATGGACGAGACACGGAAAATCTACGGCACACGCAAGGACCTGTTGCTCTGCAAGAACGCCGGCCATGCGCTCGAGGGCGCCGATGCGCTCGCGATCTGCACCGAATGGCAGGAGTTCCGGAGTCCGGACCTGCCGCATCTGAAGGCGTCCTTGAAGAAGCCGGTGGTCTTCGACGGCCGTAATCTCTACGACCCGGCACTGATGGCAAGCCAGGGAATCCGCTACTACGGGATCGGGCGTGGAGAGCAGTTGCCGGCATAAACCACGGCCCCTGCTACTCGAACATCGTCACGCCAGCCTTGCGGGCGGCACGCGCCAGGTCTTGATCCAGGGTCGCGAGCGGCGTATCCAAACGCATGGCAAGTTCGAGATACGCGGCGTCGTAAGTTGTCAGGCCGAAACGGCTCGCGAGCGCTGGAATTTCCTTCCAGCCTCGAATCGGCGTTTCTGGATCGATCTGAATCGGCAGCAATTCGATACTTGCGAGGATTTCCTGCCGCTGCCCGGTCTTGAGCCTGCTCCGGCGTTCGCTGTTCAACAGAGTGTTTGTAATCTCGAGAATCCAATGAGCCGGCACGGTGGCGAAGTTCGCGGCGACGTGCCTGATCAGCGTGTCCAGCCGATCACCTTCCTCACCGTAGGCCCAGGCAATCACGACCGAGGCATCAAGGACGACCATCAATACTTGCGACCCTCGTTGATCAGATCCTTGATCTTGAGTCCGCCGAGGCTGCGTCCCTTGCGCGTGCGTATGAGCCACTCCGCTGCTTCCCGCGCCTTGGCGCGATCAAACTCAACGACCGGAACGAGCTTTGCGACAGGACGTCCGTGTTTCGTAATCATGATTTCTTCGCCATTCTCAGCGGCATCGAGTAGCTCACTAAGGCGATTTTTCGCCTCGAATGCGCCGATTTTCTTCATGCCCAATCTCCAGAACATCTAGATGCAGCTAGATTAATAGCATCGCCAAGAGCGCGCAACTGGCTGTATGTCTTGACCGAAAAGGTGCGGTCAAGTAGCTGTTTTTAGAAAGCTTTTCCGGCACAATTCGCAGTTCCCGCGGCGCGCGCGGGGGCAGGGAGTTACACAACCGATGAGCTGGGAAATCTGGTTCACCCTCGCGATTGTCGCGACGGTACTGGTCGCGCTCGCGACCACGCCGGCGCCGACCGAGGTCGTGCTGCTGGGCGCGATGATCGTGCTGTCCATCGTGGGCGTCATATCCCCGTCCCAGGCGCTGTCCGGGTTTTCGAGTCCGGGGGTGATG
>JAOUGR010000215.1 GCA_029857655.1 Gammaproteobacteria bacterium
GCGGCTACGGCAATACCAACGAGGGCAAGATCGTCGCTGCGAGTTTCGCCGACAACTACAACAACATCGTCAGGGTCATACGCAATGACCCGGCATTGCAGCGCGACGTCGGGACACTCGCCCAGGAAGCTGCGGCCGGCGGATCGACAAAGGCCGGCGCCGTATTCAATGAGGGCGACGTTCTGTATCCGAAGATCGGCGGGCTAAAACTGATGGGCGGCGCCGGTGAAGGCGGCAAGGTCGTCGCGACGCTCGCCAAGACCGACGAGATGATCTACATGGGCGAAGAGCAGAACGGCTACCTCAAGGTCGAATCCGGCAGCGGCAGCGGCTGGGTCAAGAAGATCCTGGTCGCGAAGTAAGCGACCGGCCTGCGGATCCCCGGTCCGCCGAAGTTGGCGGGCGCAAGCGGGGTGCCTACAATCCTGCGGCGCGGGTGTAGTTCAATGGCAGAACTGCAGCTTCCCAAGCTGCTAACGTGGGTTCGATTCCCATCACCCGCTCCATCCCGAATCTGGGGGTAGCTGGCTGTCAGCGCTGCCCGGCGGCCGGCCGCCAGTAGTAATGGTAGTAGACGACCGGGATGACCAGCAGTGTCAGCACGGTGGAGACGACCAGGCCGAAGATCAGCGACACGGCCAGGCCGCCGAAAATGGGATCGTCAAGGATGAAAAGGCCTCCCATCATCGCAGCGATCGCGGTGAGCGCGATCGGTCGCGCGCGCACCACCGCGGCGGCGATCGTCGCCTCCTGCAGCGGCTTGCCGGCGCGCACTTCCTGCTGGATGAAATCCACAAGCAGGATCGAATTTCGCACGATGATGCCGGCCAGGGCGATCATGCCGATCATCGAAGGCGCGGTGAACTGCTGCCCGAGCAGCGCGTGACCCGGCATGATGCCGATGAGAGTCAGCGGAATCGGCGCCATGATGATGAGCGGCACGCCATACGATCGGAACTGCGCTACCACCAGCAGGTAGATCAGGATCAGGCCCACCGCGTAGGCGATGCCCATGTCGCGGAAAGTCTCATAAGTGATCTGCCACTCGCCGTCCCACTTCAGGCTCCACTCATAGGGATTATCCGGTTGCCGTGTCAGGAACTGCCGGATGGGCTTGCCTTCGACGGGTGTGTCATCGAGTTCCGCTGCGATGCTGCGAAGTCCGTACAGCGGGCTGTCGGTTGTGCCGGATACGTCACCCGTCACGTAGACGACCGGCAGCAGATCCTTGTGGTAGATGGTTTGCGAGCGCGTGCTTTCGCGGAAATCCACGATCTCGGAAAGCGGAACCAGTTCGCCGCCTGTCGAGCGCAGCCGTATCGCCTTCAGCGCCACCAGATCCGACTTGTCATTGGTGGATAATTCAACACGCACCGGGATCGGGACTTTTGCCTGCTCGTCGTGCAGGTAAGACATGTCCTCTCCGCTCAGTGCGGCGGCAACGGCCGTGGCCACTGCCAGCTGCGATACGCCCAGGCGGGCGGCGCGCGCCCGATCCACCACGACCACCCATTTCTTCTGCGGCAGCTCGATGGTGTCGTCCACATCAACCACATCCGGCGCTTGCTCGAACAAGGTTCGCACTTGCCGTGCCACCTGCATCTGCCGTGTGTAATCCAGACCGTAAATTTCGGCTACCAGCGGTGAGAGCACCGGCGGACCGGGCGGAACCTCGACGATTTTCACGTTGGCGCCAAAGCGCCGGCCGATTTCCTGGAGCCGTGCGCGCATGGAAGCGGCGATGTCATGAGACTTGCGGTCGCGTTGGTGTTTTTCCAGCAGGTTGACCTGGAGGTCGCCCTGGTGCGGTGCGCGGCGCAGGTAATACTGCCGCACCAGGCCGTTGAAGTTGATCGGCGCGGAAGCGCCCGCGTAGAGCTGGTAATCCGTGACTTCAGGGACGGTCTGCACATGGTCCGCAAGCGCCTGCAGAACGCGTTGCGTATCTTCAACCGGGGTTCCCTCCGGCATGTCCACCAGCACCTGGAACTCGCTCTTGTTGTCGAACGGCAGCATTTTCATGACCACCGCGCGCACGCCGACCAGCGCCAGCGACAGCGCGATCAAGCCAAGCAGCGTATAGAGCAATTTCCAGCGATTACGGCGGCCTTCTTCCTGGCGCAAGAAGGGCGTCATGCGGCGCGTGAAGAAGCGATGCAGGGCACCCTCGCCACGGTCGGCGTGCGCAGGTGCTGCGCCTGCCGCATTCAGGAACAGCCGCCGGTAAAGCCAGGGCGTGAACATGAACGCGACAGCCAGCGAAATCAACATGCCGGTCGACGCATTGATCGGAATGGGGCGCATGTAAGGACCCATGAGACCGGTGACAAAGGCCATCGGAAGCAGTGCCGCGATGACAGTGAATGTCGCCAGGATGGTCGGTCCACCGACCTCATCCACGGCCGCGGGAATCGCTTCGGTCAGCGATCTCCCGCCCATCTGCATATGGCGATGGATGTTTTCGACAACAACGATGGCGTCATCCACGAGAATGCCGATCGAGAAAATCAGCGCAAACAGCGAAACGCGGTTGAGCGTGAAACCCCAGGCCCAGGATGCAAAAAGGGTGATGGCCAGAGTAACGATGACGGCAGCACCCACGACAAGAGCCTCGCGCCTTCCCAGCGCGAGCAACACAAGCACCACGACCGACAAGGTCGCGAGTAGCAGCTTCTTGATCAGGGTCTGTGCCTTGTCCTGCGCGGTTTCGCCGTAGTTGCGGGTGACCGTGGCCTGGACGCCATCGGGAAAATATATGCCACGCATCTGCTCGAAGCGTTCGATCACGGCAGTCGCGACTTGCACCGCGTTTTCCCCCGGCTTCTTGGACACGGAGATCGTCACGGCCGGGTAGCGCCCTGCGGCCTTGATGTTCTTGGCCACCGCCGCCGGACCGGCGCCAAACGTGACAAAACTTTCGGGCTGGTCGAGACCTTCCAGCACTTCGGCGACATCGCGCAGGAAAACCGGCGCGCTGCCACTCACGCCGACCACGAGGTCGGCGACTTCCTCCGGCGTCACCAGGAAGGTTCCCGCCTGCACCAGGATTTCCCGGTTTCGATCAACCATGCTGCCCGCGTCCTGCGAAGCGTTGGCCGCGGATAGCGCGTGGCGCAGATCCTCCAGTGCCAGGCCATAGCCCGCCAGGCGCTGGGGATCGAATACGACACGCATGACGCGCTCGGACCCGCCAAGCGTCTCGATATCGCGCGTTCCGGGCACACGCTGGAGTTCTGCCTCCATCGTGTGCGCGATGCGAAGCAGGTCGAGCGCCGTGATGGCTGGATCTTCGCTCCACAGTGTGCCGGTGACGATTGGTACGTCGTCAATGCCCTTGGGCTTGATCAGCGGCGGACCGACACCGCTATTGGGCGGCAGCCAGTCCTGATTGGAATAAAAGGCGTTGTAGAGGCGCACGATCGCGTCGGTGCGCGGCTCGCCGACTTCGAAGCGCACCGTCAGCACCGCCATGCCCGGCGTGGATGCCGAATAGACGTGCTCGACGCCTTCTATCTCGGAGACGATCTGCTCGGCCGGAGTGGTCACCAGCGATTCCACTTCCTTGGTCGAGGCTCCGGGATAGGGGATGAAGACGTTGGCGAAGGTGACGTTGATCTGTGGCTCTTCCTCGCGCGGTGTCACGAGGATCGCGAACAGGCCCAGCAGCAGGCCGGCCAGCGCCAGCAGCGGCGTGATCTCCGTGGTAAGAAAAGTCCGGGCGATGCGACCGGAGATTCCCAGGCCGGGTTCCGCGGGCTTGCTCATTCGCGAACTTTCGCTTCCGGCAGGGGCTGCTTCTTGTAGACGACGCCGGCAGCAATCGGATCGAGCGCCAGTCGCTCGCCGGCGGCGAGGCCTGCGAGCACCGGCAAGCGGCCGTCGGGGCCGGCCGTTCCAACCCGCAGATAGCGCAGGTCCACATGCCCATCCTGGTCCAGCACGTAGGCACCGGTTATCTCGCCGCGCCGCACGAGGGCCTGCGGCGGAATCAATACGCGATCTTCTTCGCCGCTGACGAAGGCAACCTTGACGAGCGTTCCGGGAAAGGCGCCATGCTCGCCCGGCGGCAGCGTCACCAGCACGCGGAAGGTATGAGTCGCAGGATCTGCGGCAGGCGGAATGCGCAGCTCCACAGCCGTGATCGATTGGCCATTCGGCAGGATTACGCGCGCCTTG
>JAOUGR010000216.1 GCA_029857655.1 Gammaproteobacteria bacterium
CGGGATCGTCGGCGCGGCCCTTGAGTTCCACACCGGCTTTGGCGAGGCACGCCTTCGCCTCGGCAAACGCCCTGCGTGCGCCGTCGCTGGTGTGACGCCAGCCACCGGTTTCGAGTACGCCCAGGCGCGGCTTGACTTGCTTGGCGAAATTAGCGTCACCTGCCAACCCGGCGAAACCGGGATCGCCACCGGCGCGATCGGCGATGACGCGCAGCACCGCCCAAGTGTCGGCCAACGTCGCGCCAATCGCACCCTGGCAGCTTTGGCTGAAGTGGTCGTGCGAGCCGCTGCGGTTGATTGCACCGACGCTCGGCTTGAAACCGATAGCGCCGCAGAAGCTTGATGGCCGCAAAATCGAGCCGACCACCTGGGTGCCCAGTGCCGCAGGCACCATGCCGGCGCCGACGGCGGCAGCCGAGCCGCTCGAAGAGCCGCCCGGCGTGCGCGTTGCGTCATGCGGGTTCGTGGTTTTGTGCCACGGGTGGGTCGAGGCAAATTCAGTGGTGGTGGTCTTGCCGATGATGATTGCGCCGGCCTCGCGCAAAGCGTGAACGCTGGCAGAATCGCGACGCGATTGTTGACCCTCGAACAAGGGCGAACCCTGGCCGGTGGGCATGTCGGCAGTTTCGATGACGTCCTTGATCGCCACCGGCATGCCATCGATCGGCGACAGCGGCCGACCGCTACGCCAGCGCGCGGCCGATGCCTGGGCAGCGCTGATTGCGCCCTCCTTGTTCAGCGCGACGAATGCACCAATCGTGGGATCGAGCGCTTCGATACGCGCGAGTGTTTCGTCGAGATAGGCGCACGGAGTTTTCCTGCCGGCGCGCAGTTCGCTCGCTAGCGCAACATAGCCACGCAGCCTTGCGAGTGTTTTCATAAGCGGGAGCGATCTACTGCCGCAGCCGCTTAATCAGGAATGAAGGCAATGGCGTCGATCTCGATCAGAGCACCCTGGAGCAGGCCCACGACTTGCACAGCTGCGCTCGCCGGCAGGTTGGCACCGAAGCGTTCGCCGCGCACGCGGTTATATTCGCCGTAGGCGTCGAGACTAGTCAACCACGCCGTAATCCGCACTACATGTTGCAGCGAGCCGCCGACGGCGCGCAGCGCCGCCTCTATCTCGTCGATGCACCCGTTTGCCTGCTCCGCCATCGACCTGCCGCGGGCGATGTTCCCCGATATGTACACCGTCCTACCCGAACCGCCGACTGCCACCGCCTTGCTGAAGCTGGCGCCGCTGCTACCAGGAACACGCTGTATGCTCATGTTTGCTCCTTGTGGTTGATGTTGCACCCTATTGAGTCTCGTATAAGTAGATGACATTAAAATGCCAACTCAGCTTGCTTCCAGAAGGCGGTGACCAGATGCGGTCTTCGCTGCATGGACTTGAGCCGATTACGAGCGAACTGACCGACTTCGCCGATGGTGTCCAGGCAAAGGTTAGCGATCTCGTGCTTCTTGAGATAGCCCCAGATCGCTTCGACTGGATTGAGTTCCGGCGCGTAGGCAGGCAGACGCGCGATGACGATATGGCCATCGAGGGTTTCGAGCCACGCCTTCACCTTACGGCTGCGATGGGTGGCAACACCGTCCCAAATGATCAGCAGCGGGCGTTTGATCTGGCGCTTGAGTGCGCCCAGGAATTCGATGATCTGTTCGGAGTGAATCGCACCGGGGAAGAAGCGGAAGTAGAACTGCCAGAAGGAAAGTCCGGCAATCGCCGACAGTTGCTTCCAATTGAAGCTGTGTTGCAGCACGGGTGTGTGTCCGCGCAGGCTCCAGGTGCGCGCGACGCTGGGGCGCTCACTCAGTCCGGATTCGTCAATGAAGACGATGGTGCGGCCCTCTCGCTTGGCTTTTTTTTGAGGGCAGGCCACGTGTGTCGCTTCCAGTGTGCAATCTCGGTTTCGTTGCGTTGGGTAGCACGCTTCTCTGGCTTCTGGCAGGAGAAGCCCAGCCGACGCAGCAGATGCCACAAGTGGCCGACGCTGTATTTGACGCCGAAGCATTTGGCGATCAGCTTTCCTATGCGCGGCAACGTCCAAAGTTCCGTCGGATACCCGGCGGCCAGTGCGCCGGCCATGAGCAACTTGCCCAGTTCGCGCTCCTGCTCGGCATCGAGTTGGCGTGGACGACCCAGTTCGCCGCGCTTGAGACCTTCGCGCCCGTCTTGCGCCATGCGCCGCTCCCAGCCGGCCACCGTCTGCCGTGCTACGCCCAACCGTCGCGCCACTTCCGACTTGGACACTCCGCGCGCAAGCAACTTGCCGCCCTTCAGTCGGCGTTTCTCCAACGCCTTGAAATCCCGCTTGTGCTTTATCGTCGCTCCTCAAAACGAACACAAGCAGATTAACGTATTCACTCATAATCGCGTTGACAGTTATTTATACGGGACTTAATAAGTGGCGGTAAACGCCACTGTCGACGAGGTAACGCCTCGCAGACGCAAAGGGACTCTCGGCCATGGCGGGTACGTCTGGGCACCCATCAGGACTTAGAACCTGATCAAATGGGTCACCAGTAACAGGCGTATCGAGTGTTGCAGTAAACCGGCATTTCGGGGGCGCATGTGGGTGAACACTTAAACCAGCGAGACGCAATGGGAAGGCTGCAGCGGAAAGTCATGGTCGCCAACCGGACTCGGGAAATCCGATCGTCCGGGATGACACAGGGGGCCTCGAGAAACGTGGACCACGGTGAAATTGTGAACCCATCCCGCAACCGAAAGGGCAGGAATGGAAAACCTTTACCTACAGTTGCGCGCGCTCGAGATCTATCCAAACAACCTCCTTGCCTACTCGGAAGTTCGCGAAATCGTAGACCTGCCGTTCGATCACCTGGCGCGCCGTGCGGCGGGTGTACGCGACATTGCCGTCGCTCACTTGGCGCACGTAGAACGGCTGCTCTTCACGCCCTGAGGAAGTCCGTCAAGCGTTTTGTTTGTTCAGTTCCAGGTTCTTGAGCAAAGGCGAGCCGCGCTTTCTGAGGGCGTTGAGATAGCGGGACTCATCGTAGGGAGTGCGTGTTTCCCAGCACCGGTACAGTATGCGTATCCACTTAAACGCCAAGGCGCGCACCGCCGCTGGATGAGAGCTGCCCTTGTCGCGTTGCTGGCGGTAATAGGCGCCGGCCCAGAAGGATTTGTTGACCGTTTGTCCCGCCCATTCCACGAAGGTTTGCCGCAGGAACTTCGGGCACTGCCATCGCCAGTGCACCCAATGCTTCTTGCCGCTGCGTTCGGTGACCGGAGCAATGCCCGCGTATTTCTGCATTTGATCTGCGCTCCCGAAGCGCTGGCGCTGTTCGCCGAAGGCGGCTAGAAGCCGTGGCGCCAGATGGGGGCCGGCGCCTGGCAGGTCCTGAAACAGGCCATAGTCTGGTAGCGTCGGCGCGAGTTGGGCAATCTCCCGATCAAAACGATCAATCGCCTGCAGGGTGGTGCGCAGCTGCTCGACCAGCACCAGCACTTGGAGCCGACAGGGGGTGATGACACCTTGGTCCTCAGTCAGCGGCATCGCTCCTTTGATGGCGTCGAGGCGCGCGTTGATCACACCGACGCGGCGGCTGTTGTGGGCATGGAAGAAAGCCTGCAGGCTGCTGCGCCGGGCTCGCTGGGCCTGGCTCAGCGTTGGCCAGCGGGCCAGGAAATCGCAGAACAATAGCGTGTCGCACTGCCCAAACCAGTCCAGCGCCTGGGGATAGTATTGCTTGAGGGTATTGGTCAGACGATTGGTGCAGCGCGTCTTGTCGTCGACCAGCTCACGACGGTGCTCGGTGAGGCTGAGCAGGGTACGCATGCTTGCGCTTTGCGGTTGCAGCGGGGAGAAGCGCTGGGGGTGGCGCAGCAGAAGATCCACAGCCAGCTCGGCATCGGTGGGATCGTCCTTGGCACGGCTGGGCTGGAAGGCTTCACGGTATTTGGCCAAGGTTAAAGGGTTGATCGGAAAGAAGACGAAGAAATCATACTTCTGCAGGGCGTAGACGATGGGGCCCTTGGCCAATTCGAGCGCCACAGCGATGGGCCCCTTGAAACGCTGATGCAAGGACCGCGCCCATTGATCGATGTCCGGCATGCGGTGGGCAATGCAACCAAATTCGCGTGACTCGCTACCCGGCACTTGCACACAAATGTCATGCTTGGTGTCCGCCCAATCGATGCCGAC
>JAOUGR010000217.1 GCA_029857655.1 Gammaproteobacteria bacterium
GTGCGGGAACACGGTGGTTCTAAAGCCGGCCGAGACGACGCCGCTGACCGCATTGAAGCTCGCCGAGCTGATGCGTGACGTGGATCTCCCGCCCGGGGTCGTCAACATCGTCACCGGTGCCGGCGATACGGGCGCAGCGCTCGTCGAACACGCCGATGTCGACAAGATCGCGTTCACCGGCTCGACCGAAGTCGGCAAGCAGATCCTGCGGCGGCTTGCCGGCAGCGGCAAGCACTACACGCTGGAGCTCGGCGGCAAAGCGGCGAATATTATTTTCGCCGATGCCGCCATTGACCAGGCCGTGGAAGGCATCGTCAACGCCATCTTCTTCAACCAGGGCCACGTCTGCTGCGCCGGTTCCCGCCTGCTCGTGCAGGAATCCGTGGCTGACGAAGTGATCGCCAAGCTCAAGGAACGCATGGGGACACTGATTGTCGGTGACCCGCTCGACAAGAACACCGACATAGGCGCGATCAATTCCGCCGCGCAGCTCGAGAAAATCGAGCAGTACCTCAAGATCGGGCAAGCGGAGGGTGGCCAGATGTATCAGAGCCCGTGTTCCCTGCCCGAGACCGGCTACTGGTGCCGGCCGACCCTCTTCAGTGGCGTGGCGCAATCCAACCGCGTCGTGCAGGAAGAGATCTTTGGGCCGGTGCTCGCGATCCAGACCTTCCGCAGCTTTGAGGAGGCGCTCGACAAGGCCAACAACACGCGGTATGGCCTGTCGGGCGGTGTGTGGACCGACAAGGGCGCGAAGATATTCAAGATGACGCGTGCGCTGCGAGCCGGCGTCATCTGGGCAAATACGTTCAACAAGTTCGATCCCAGCGCGCCGTTCGGCGGTTACAAGGAAAGCGGCATGGGGCGGGAAGGCGGCTTGCACGGTCTCAGCGCCTACGTGGAGCTTCACTGATGGCACGCGCGAAGAAGCCGGCCAAGGCAAATTCAACCAGCACGCGTTCCCTTTCCCGCGTGCCGGTAGCCAAGACCTACAAGCTCTACATCGACGGCAAGTTTCCGCGCAGTGAGTCCGGACGTTATTACGCACTGCAGCGTGGTAACACCAGGGTGCTCGCCAATGTTTGTCGCGGCAGCCGCAAGGACTTCCGGGACGCCGTGCTCGCAGCGCGCAATGCCTGCGGCGTGTGGTCCCGGACCAGCGCTTATCTGCGGGGCCAGATCCTGTATCGGGCCGCGGAGATGCTCGAGGGACGCGCCGCCCAGTTCGCCGCCGAGCTGGCGCTGCAAGGAGTCGCAAGACGCCAGGCCGAGACCGAGGTGGCGGCGGCGATCGACCGGCTTGTCTATTACGCGGGCTGGGCGGACAAGTACCAGCAGGTGTTCAGCACGGTGAATCCGGTGAGCACGTCGCATTTCAATTTCTCGATGCTCGAACCGACGGGTGTCGTTGCGATCATTGCGCCAGAAACGAGCAGCCTGCTCGGGCTCGTGTCGAATGTCGCACCGGCGGTTGCGGGCGGCAACACCTGTGTCGTGCTCGCTTCGCAGTCCCTGCCGCTTTGTGCGATCAGCTTCGCGGAAGTGCTGCATGCATCGGATTTCCCCGCGGGCGTGATCAACGTACTGACCGGACTCAAAGAGGAACTGATCGAGCCGTTCGCCTCGCATATGGACGTCAACGCAATCGTCTATGGCGGTGCGGACGCCCAGGCCGCCCGGAAGATCCAGGAACTGGCGGCCGACAACGTCAAACGGGTCGTTCTGCGCCGCGGCGTCGACTGGAACTCTGCGGCAAATCAGAGCCCTTACTCCATCAGCGATACTCAGGAAACGAAAACCACCTGGCATCCGATCGGAAGCTGACT
This sequence comes from Gammaproteobacteria bacterium, assembly GCA_029857655.1. Classification (GTDB taxonomy): domain Bacteria; phylum Pseudomonadota; class Gammaproteobacteria; order Steroidobacterales; family Steroidobacteraceae; genus SCUD01. Next base: position 1,827 of record JAOUGR010000217.1, read on the forward strand.
CCCGGCCGTCCCGTCCTAGGTCTTCAGGACATCAAGAATTGGCTGAAGCTCCGACTTGCCGGCCTCGATCTCTTCGAGCGTGAGGCCGACGAGCTCGTGCGGAAAGACGATCCACTTGTCGGTCTCGTGAATGAAGTAATCCGGCACGATCCCGGTCTGGTTGTTACCCGGCTTGTACCACGGCGTTGCGATCCTGACCTTGCCCGGCATGTTGAGCCGCATCTTGCTCGACAGCTCCGCGAGGAGCGCCTCGATGCTGTGTCCAGAATCGAACACGTCGTCCACGATTAGCAGCGAGCTGCCGGCATTGGCTTCTTCAATGATGTAGTGCAGGCCATGGACGCGAATGGTCTTTGCGCGCTCCCCGATGCCGACGTACGCCGAGGTTCGCACGGCGATATGGTCGGTTTCGACGCCGACGAACTCGAAGTACTCCTGAATGGCGATACCGACCGGAGTGCCCCCGCGCCAGATGCCGACGATGAAGTCCGGAGCGAAGCCGCTGCGATGGATTTTCGCGGCCAGCCGAAAGGAATCCTGCAGCAGGCTGGTCGCAGTTATGAATATCTTGTCCATTCACTTTCCCGACACTCATGCGAGCGTGTGGTAAACCTTCTGCACGTCCTCATCCTGCTCGAGCAGGTCGATCAGTTCGAGGGCCTCGTTCGCCTGCGCCTCCGGCAACTCGACCGGCAGCGTGCAGATGTATTCGTGCTCGGCAGATGAAGGCACGATCTTTCGTTCTTCGAGCCGCTTCTGCAGTTGCCCGAAATTCTCGAAGTCACAGCGCATGACCAGCTGCGGCTCGCCTTTCTCGCCGGTGCTCTCACCCATTTCCTCGAGTCCGTGGTCGATCAGGTCGAGTTCCAGTTCATCCTGGTCGATGCCGGCCGGGTCGAGGCGGAACACTCCCATGCGCCGGAACAGGAAGCTGACACTGCCATTGCTGGCAAGATTGCCGCCATGCTTGCTGAAGATGTTGCGAACGCCCGCTACCGTGCGGGTCGGGTTGTCGGTCGCCGTTTCGACGAGCACGGCGACCCCGTGCGGGGCATAGCCCTCGTACATCACCTGCTGGTAGTCCGCGGCCCCCTGGCCCGAAGCGCGGCGGATGGCAGCATCGATCCGGTCCTTCGGCATGTTGATCGCGCGGCCGTTCTGGATCACCCGGCGCAGGGTCGGGTTGTTGGCAGGATCGGCGCCGCCCGACTTGACCGCGATCGTGATGTCCTTGCCGATGCGCGCGAATTGCTTCGCCATGCGGTTCCAACGCGCGAACATCGCATGCTTGCGGACTTCAAATATCCGGCCCATGGCGCAAGTATCGCACCGGACCCGCGCCTGCGGGTAGGATGACCGGCATGGGTGACGCGATCAGGCGCTTCGTGGTTCGGCAGATGTTGCACGTGGCGCGCGCCGCGCTCGCGCGCCATCCCACGCCGGCGCAGATCCGCCGGGTGACCGAGCGCATTGCACCGCTGGTCGCGCGGCGCGAAAATTATTCGGCCTCGGAAGCATTTGCTATTAACGCGGGTCGTGCCCGGTGGATCGAGCCGGCCGACGCCGTCGCGGAAAGCGTGATCCTTTACCTGCACGGCGGCGCATTCGTTGCCGAGGCGCGCTCCATCCACGATCCGCTGCTGGCGGCGATTGGCCGCGCGGGCGGAGCAAGAGGGCTGATGGTGGACTACCGCCTGGCGCCCGAGAATCCGTTTCCGGCCGCGATCGAGGATTGCTACGCGGCCTGGAACTTCCTGCTGTCGTCGGGAATCGATCCGGGCCGGATCGTCATCGCCGGCGATTCGGCCGGTGGCAATCTCGCGGTCGTCACGGCGATGCGGGCGCGTGACGAGGGGATGCCGCAGGCGGCAGGTCTCGTGTTGATGTCGCCCGTACTCGACTGGACATTCAGTGGCGCTTCGATCCAGCGCAATGACGGCCTGGATCCATTATTCCGGGCGTCAATCATCAATGGGCTGGTTCCGTACTACGGTGCGGGCATCGATCCTCTCGACCCGCGCCTGTCGCCGTTGTTCGGCGATCTGGCCGGCCTGCCACCGGCCCTGCTGATGGTCGGCAGTTCCGAGTTGCTGCTCGATGATTCCGTGCGTTTCGCCGCGCGCGTGCCAGATTCCGAGTTGCGCATCTGGCACAACATGCCACACGTATTCCCGGCGATGCGCGGCCTCGCGGCGGGCGACCGGGCGATTCGCGAGATCGGCGAATTCATCCGGGAGCGGACCGCCGCGGCGACCGCGGGTGCAAGCTAGCGCTGCACCGTCC
>JAOUGR010000218.1 GCA_029857655.1 Gammaproteobacteria bacterium
AGCAACAGAATCTGACCGCGATGGATCCGGCCATCCCGGACCGCAGTGTCGAGCGCGAGCGGAATCGAGGCGGTCGACGTGTTGCCGTGGTCCTGGACCGTCACGACAACCTTCTCCATCGGCAGCCCCAGCTTGTCGGCGGCTGACTGGATGATGCGCAGGTTGGCCTGGTGCGGGATCAGCCAGTCGATCCGACTGCGCTCGACGCCATTCTTCGCAAGCGTTTCGTCCACCAGTCGCGATAGCGTGCGCACCGCGACCTTGAAGACTTCGTTGCCGAGCATCGTGATGCCGGCCTTCTTGCCGCTGCGCAGCTCGTCGAACCCGCTCGAGACCCCGTAGGGGAAATAGAGCAGGTCCTTGTAGCGGCCGTCGGAGTGCAGGTGCGTGCCAATGATCCCTGGCTCGTCAGCCGGGGTCAGAATGACGGCCCCTGCGCCATCGCCAAACAGCACGGCGGTCGCGCGATCAGTCCAGTCGGTAATGCGTGACAGGCATTCCACACCCACCACGAGCGCGCATTTCGCCTCGCCGAGCCTGACGTACTTGTCGGCGATCGACAGCGCATAGATGAATCCGCTGCATGCAGCCTCGAGGGAAAATGCGGGACAGCCGTGAATATCGAGGCGTTGCTGCAGCAGCGTGCCGGTGTTCGGAAATATCAGGTCCGGCGTAGTGGTCCCGACCACGATCAAGTCGACATCCGCCGGTGTCTGGCCGGCCGCCTTCAGCGCGCGCCGCGCCGCGTGCTCAGCCATCGATGAACAAGTCTCGTTGTCAGCTGCGATATGTCGCCGCTCGATTCCGGTGCGCGTGCGGATCCACTCGTCATTGGTATCGACGAGTTTTTCAAGATCCGCGTTTGTCAGCACTTTCTCCGGCAGGTAGCTGCCGGTACCGGCCACGCGCGAGTATCGGTTCACCATAGGCATTCATTAGCCCCTGGCAGGAACCTGTGTCATTCCTCGCCGGTTTCCCCGGCAGGCGTTTCGATGACCTTGCGGCCACGATAGAAGCCGTCACGGCTGATGCGATGACGCAGGTGCGTCTCGCCGGTGGTCGGATCCTTCGACAGCGCCGGCTTCGTGAGCCGATCGTGCGAGCGGTGCATGCCGCGCTTGGAGGGCGATTTGCGGCTTTTTTGTACGGGCATGGGACATCATCTCCGGTTCAGTGTTTCAGCAATTCCTTCAATCCGGCGAATGGCCGGCGCCTCTCCTGAGACGACGGCCCCTCGCCCGCGCCGCCCGATACCTGCGACGCCAGTGGTATGCATTCATCGCCCTTGCCGTGGATCGCGATCAACGGCAGCGACAACAGCAATTCATCCTCTACCAGGCCGGCCAGGTTGACCCGCCGGGGGTCGCCGGGGATCGCCTCGTGATCCGCCGGAGCCGGCGTGTCTTCGCTCTCCACGAACGCGAGCTGCGAAGTGGAGCGCAGCGTCCGGCGCATCGGTCGCAGGCAGCGCTCGCAGGTCAACAGGGTCTCGGCGCAAACTTCAAGCTCCCCGGCCGGTACGCCACCCGCAGTGCGCAACGTCATGCGCGCCACGGCCACGCCGTCCGCTGTCGCCAGCCGGTCCACCAGTCGCGCGAAATCGGCCAGGCGGAATTCACGCTCCACGACCGTCGCCGCCGCGGCCAGGTTCAATGTGTCCAGCAGCTCCTGCGAGGCCTGGGGCATGGGGGCGGTATCATAGTGAGCCCGGGTAGGGGTGTCAAAAAACTTTCCCGCGCAAATCCTTGTTTTTAAAGCACTGATCCCATGCCGGCCCCACTCATTCTTGCATCCACGTCACCCTATCGCCGTGCGCTCCTGGAACGCCTCGGCCGCCCCTTTCAAGTGGTGGCGCCGGGGGTCGACGAAGGACTGATCGCGGGCGAGTCACCGGCAGCGCGGTCTGCGCGGCTGGCGCTTGCCAAGGCCCGGGCCGTCTCATCCGCGCACCCGGATGCCTGGGTGCTGGGATCCGACCAGGTCGCCGATTGCGACGGCCGGATCCTGGAAAAACCTGGAAACGCAGAGCGCTGCCGCGCGCAGCTGGCTCTATGCAGCGGCCGATCGGCGACGTTTTTCACCGCCGCGGTCCTTGCGCGAGGCCAGTCTGCCACCGTCAGCCAGCATGTCGACCGGACGGTCGTTCGTTTTCGATTGCTGAGTGCCGAAGAGATCGACAGCTATGTGAAGCGGGATCGCCCATACGACTGCGCTGGCGGTTTTCGCTGTGAAGGGCTTGGCATTGCCCTGTTCGAAGGCATTGATGCCAGCGACCCGACCGCATTGATTGGCTTGCCGATGATCTGGGTCGCGGGCGCGCTGCGCCAGGCAGGACTCGATCCGCTCGCCCAGCCTCAATCCTGAGCAACCGTCTTCCGCGGCAAGCCGGCCAGGACCCTGGCAAGGTCCTCGGGCAGGCCAACCTTGATCACAACCCGTTGCTTCGATCCTGCCCATCGGAACGCGATGACGGACGAATGCAGGAACATGCGGCGCAGGCCAAAGTCTCGCATGCGCGCATTGAATTCCCGCAGGCCGTATTTCTCGTCGCCCGCAACCGGATGCCCCGCAAATGCCGCGTGCACGCGAATCTGGTGCGTGCGCCCGGTGTGGATTTCGACATCCATCAGGGAAGCAAGATCGCGATAGTGCTCGCGTGGATCGAAGATCGACACCGCCTGCTTGCCCTCAGCGTGCACGCGGACCATTCGCTCGCCTCCCTGGCGGGCATGTGTCAGTACCGGAGCGTCGATCTTCTTGCGGCCGAGTAGCCAGCGGCCTGCCACCAGCGCCGTGTAGTGCTTTTCAACCTGGCCTTCTCGAAGGAGCGCGTGCACTTCGCGCAGCGCGGCGCGCGTCCGCGCGACCAGCAGGCAGCCGCTGGTGTCGCGATCGAGGCGATGGGCCAGTTCCAGCGGCTCATCGGGACGCAAGGCCCGCAATGCTTCGATCAGGCCGAACGAGAGCCCGGATCCGCCGTGAACCGCGAGGCCGGCGGGTTTGTTGAATGCGAGGATGCGTTGGTCCTCGTGAATCAGTGCATCCCGCACCACTGCCTGCAGCGAATCGGGGACGCGTGTGGGCGTCTCCACGCCAGGCGCGGCTTCCCGGAGTGGCGGCAGCCGTACCAGATCGGCGGCGGCGAGCCGGTATTCCGGCTTGGCGCGGCCACCGTTGACGCGGACTTCCCCCCGCCGCAACAGGCGGTAGACCCGGCTCCGGGGCACACCCTTGAGCTCCCGTAGCAGGAAATTATCCAGCCGCTGGCCGTCCCCTGCCGGCCCGGCGAGGATCTTCCGCACGCGGCCCGCGGATCCTCTGTCGTCACTCACCGAGGTTTCCTAAAGTATTGATTTTCCGAAAGCATTGCTGATATGTTAGACGCGAGTTTCAGGTCTTACGGCGCAGGTTCCTCGAATCGGGACGTGGCCGCTGACCGGTACGCGGTCCCTCCCCCCTCGACTCCCGGTTCTCCGGTGGTGTCGCGCCGGGCCGGCCGCATGTTAGTTGGTCTGGAAGACCCAGACCATCGCCGGCCGTTCGCTCGGATGTGACGTCCCCGCGCGTGTTGACTTCAATGCAGCGAGAAATCGGATTCGGGCAGGCGGCCTCGCGCCGCGGCCCGCGTGCGTGTGCCTGCAGTCCACGCCTGCGGATCGATGAGTTCCCCCTCGTGCTTATACGTGACATCGCGAGCCGCGCGGCCCCCAGTACCTCGGAAGGGGCCCATGAAAAGAATGCTTATCAACGCAACCCAGCAGGAGGAGTTGCGCGTCGCTCTGGTTGACGGCCAGAAGCTGTACGACCTGTCGATCGAAATACCGTCACGCGAACAGAAGAAGGGCAACATCTACAAGGCGCGCGTTACGCGCGTCGAGCCGAGTCTCGAGGCAGCCTTTGTCGAGTACGGCGCACAGCGACAGGGCTTCCTGCCGCTGAAGGAAGTTGCGCGCGAATATTTTCGCTTCCAGCCTGCGCCCGGGGCCCGTTTCAACATCCGCGACGTCCTGCAGGAAGGCCAGGAACTGCTGGTCCAGGTCGAGAAGGATGAACGCGGCAACAAGGGCGCGGCCCTGACCACCTATATCAGCCTGGCCGGGCGCTTCCT
>JAOUGR010000303.1 GCA_029857655.1 Gammaproteobacteria bacterium
CCCGTCCCTACTCAACCGCCCCATCGTCGAAACCCCCAAAGGCGTCCGCCCCTGCCGACCCGCCGAAGTCGTGTTAGATCTATTGGACGCCTCCTCGGATAGCAATCAGCCCGTCGGCGTTCTCAAAAACGCAGTCTCGGTCAAACATCGCCCGCTTAAGCAAACTGGGCGCTAAACTGTCCGCGATGTCGAGTGGGGATGATACCCCAACCTCGGCGCGCTTGACGGCACACTCGACCGGACCACGGACGACGTGATTGTGGTGACCTCCGCGAACCCTCAACAACGCCCACAAACGACTTGGCTTTCGTCATAATTGAGACTAAGTGATGGCCAGCTCTCGATGAAGCCAGACGCCCCTGTGCAGAACGCAGATCAGACCGGGTTGGTCCGCTCTCCATCCGGCTCACGTTTACGCTCGCTCTTCTTCCGCCCTACCGTATGGATCGCCATCGGATTGTTCATCATCGCTGGTGTCATTGCAGCGATGCGGGCTCGCGGACCCATCGTGTCAACGATACTTGCGTCGAGGACGGATCTCGAACAGCACGTTATAGCGAGCGGTCGAGTGTGGGTTGTGACACGAGTTCAAATTTCCTCTCAGATCTCAGGACGCGTGTTGTCCGTCCGCGCTGTCGAAGGTCAGCGGGTCCGGGCCGGCGATTTACTCGTGCAACTGGACGATGCCGAAGCGAATGCGGCCGTCTCGCAGGCAAGCGCAGCCGTGAATCAAAGCGACGCTCGCATCGAACAACTCCGGAGCGTGGGCGCAATTGTCACAACCGAAGCATCGCGCCAAGCGGAGACAAATCTGGCCCGCGCAGAGCTCAACCTCGCGCGGATCGAGAAGCTCTTCCGATCGGGTGATGTACCACGCGTCGATTTCGAGGAGGCCCAGCACAACGTGGAAATCGCTCGTTCGCAGAAGAACGCCGCGGAAGTCCAAAAGATGGCTTCGACGCCCGCCGGTGCCGATTCCCGCATCGCAGCGAGCGCGCTGGGTCAAAACCAAGCGCAGCTCTCGGCTGCGCGGGTGCGTCTGCAGCAGAGCCGCATCGTTGCGCCGCAGGACGGCATCATCCTAAGCCGGATGGTCGAGCCAGGCTATACAGTGCAGCCCGGCTCGACGCTGATCGAGATGGCAGCCCAGGCTGAGACGCAACTCGCCATCGAACCAGACGAGCGAAACCTTGCATGGATCCGTGTCGGCCAGAAGGCCCTCGCCTCTGCCGACGCGTATCCGCAGCAGACCTTCGAAGCGCAAGTCAGCTATATAGCGCCTTCCGTCGATCCGCAGCGCGGCAGCGTCCAGGTGAGGCTGCGAGTACCCAAGCCGCCCAGCTTCCTCAAACCGGATATGACCGTCTCCGTCGATCTGACGGTAGCCTCGAAATCGAACGTGGTTACTGTTCCGAGTGACGCGATCCGCGGCGTCTCCACACCCGACCCCTGGGTGCTCGTGATCGATCAGGGCCTCATCGCGCGCCGCTCCGTCAAGCTGGGGATTCGCGGCCTGGGCCGCACGGAGATCGAATCCGGAATCGACCAGGGCGCTGAAATTGTTCTCTCCGACGATCAGGCTCTCCTCCCAGGGCAGCGCGTTCGCACCGAACGGGGAACCCACTGATGCCGTTCCAGTGGTTCGTAGCGCTTCGCTACATGCGGGATGCTCGAGGGCAAACCGCGCTGATTCTCTCCGCAGTGTCGGTGGGCGTCAGTGTGATCGTGTTTCTGTCGGCTCTCATCAACGGACTCCAGTCCTCCCTGATCGAGACGACTCTGGGCTCGCAACCGCACGTCACCCTCCGCGTCCCACGGGAAGAGCCCCGCCCGCTCGTCGAACCCAACTCTGAGAGGGCCATTGCACGCCTGATTCAACCGGCATCGCAGCGCCTCCGTTCCATCGACCAGTGGCCGGTCGTTATGGCGGATGCCCAACGCGTCCGCGGGGTCACGGCCGCGAGCCCGACTGTCACCGGGTCTGGAATCGCAACGCGCGCCGACGCTCGCTTGCCGGTGGTCATTCGCGGCGTGGATCGTGAGCGCTTTCTGGCGATCATCAACATCCCCAAAAAAATGGTTCAGGGAACCTTCGACATCGCCGCAGACGGTGTCGTGATCGGTTCGACGCTCGCCACCGATCTCGGCGTAGAGGTCGGCGACAAAGTGCGAGTGGCATCCACAGAGGGGGTCGAGGAGGTCATGAAGATCTCTGGCGTCTTCACCCTGGGCAGTGCGGCGGTAGACAAAACATGGGTGGTGATGTCGCTGCGTCACGCGCAGTCGATGTTCGCTTTGCCCGGCGGCGCGACTACCATCGAACTGAAAGTGGCCGACGTCTTCGATGCCGATAGGATTGCCAACCAGATTCAATCTCAGACCGGGTTGTTGGCAGATAGTTGGATGGCCCTAAATGCCCAACTGCTGTCCGGTCTATCGGCGCAGAGCAGCTCGAAGGTCATGATCCAGGTGTGTGTGGTCCTCACGGTTGCGCTCGGCATCGCCAGCGTGTTGATTGTTTCAGTGGTGCAGAAATCGCGCGAGATCGGCATCCTTCGCGCCGTCGGAGCTCCGGCAAACCGCGTGCTGGCCATCTTCCTGATTCAAGGCGGCGTGCTCGGACTCGTAGGCTCCTTTTTGGGCTCGGCCCTCGGCGTGGCCTTCGCCTCGATCTTTGAGACCCTAACCAGCGATCCGAATGGCCTCCCCAGATTTCCGGTGCAGGTCGATCTCAACCTGCTTGTCAGCGCTACAGCACTGGCCACCGGCGTGGGTCTGATTACAGCAGTGATTCCAGCGCTGCGCGCAGCGCGACTCGATCCCTCGACGGCGATTCGCGGTGGCTGACACGATCCTATCGGTTCAACAGGTCGTACGTGAGTACGGCGAACACGTGCGCACTCTCGCACTCGCGGGCGTCGATCTCATTCTCCACCAGGGGGAATTCGCCGCCCTGATGGGCCCATCGGGTTCGGGCAAAAGCACGCTGCTCAACATCGTGGGACTGCTAGATCGTCCCACCTCCGGTCGCGTCATTCTCGCCGGCACGGATTCCTCCCGCCTGGACGAGCGCGCACTCACGGCGTTCCGCGCACGAATGCTCGGCTTCGTATTCCAGTTCCACCATCTCTTGCCCGCCTTCACCGCGTTGGAAAATGTGATGCTACCCGAGTGGGCAGACCGAGGGTTTGAGACCCCCGAGATGCGGGCAAGGGCAGAAGCCATCCTTGATGCTGTGGGACTTTCGGATCGCGCCCAATTCAAGTCCACCGATCTCTCCGGAGGGCAGCAGC
>JAOUGR010000219.1 GCA_029857655.1 Gammaproteobacteria bacterium
TCGCCAGGCGACACAAGTCTTGGCGGTGCGGCTCGCTATCCGCAGGTATTCGGTGATCCCGAAGTCAAGTACCTCGGCGGCTGCAACTTCATTTATGCATCGATCCTGGTGAGGACCTACACGACCGTTGTGGGCGGCGTCCAGCGCACCGGGCTGGCCCAGACCATGGGCGTGCATCGGTCGACCGATTGCGGCCATAGCTGGACCGGGCCCTTTGAGGTCACTGGGGCGACCAACCCGAATGGCTTCATATTCAGCAGTGGCAACGCCGTAGATGCCGCGGACAAGGAGTTCATGGACGTGGATCCGGACACCGGCCGCGTGATCATGAGCTGGTCGAATTTCACGCCATTCTCCGATGGCGGCGTCGCAATTTCGACGACATATTCCGACGACATCCTCGCAGCCGTTCCGACCTGGTCGCCGGCTGCGGTCGTGTCCGATGGCGCAGACGATGGACAGTCCTCGATACCACGCTTTGCAGGCAACGGAAGTTCCGATGCATACGTGGCGTGGCGCCGCTTCCCGTTCCCCGGAACCAACTTCGGTTATGGCAATACTGTCGGCTTCGCGCGCTCGACCGACAATGGCGGCAGCTGGGAACCCATCTCTGAAACCTCGGCTGAGTTCCTGACCCAGGACTACATCCTCGGCAATGACCGTTCGAATACCTCGCCGAGCATGGCGGTGGACAATTCCCACGGCCGTTATCGCGGGAATATCTACCTGGTCTACCCGAACAACGACAGTCAGGACGGTTCGGACATCGTCTTCCAGCGCAGTTCGGATGGCGGCCAGACATTCTCGGCGCCGCTGCTGCTCAACAGCCGGCCGGGCACGGATCGCCCGCAGTGGTTCCCGTCGGTCGCGGTGGATAACCTGACCGGCCGGATTTCGGTTTTCTACTACGACCAGGGCATCGCCACGAGCGGCGACCTGTCTGAAGTGACCTATACGTTCTCTTACGATGGCGGCGAGCACTGGAGCAAGCCGCGGCCACTGACCTTCCAGCCGTTCCATGCGGGCCATAACAACGACACTGGCCAGCCGAACCTGGGCGACTATATCCAGGGCGTTTCGCTGAACGGTTCATTCTTTGCCGGGTTTGCACTCGCCAACCGACCCGAGCTCGGATTTGTTGACGGCCAGCCGGACGCCACGTTGACAGGAATTGATGCAACGGTACGCCGTGTCGGCCTGATCGAGCATCTTGTCAACTACGCTACCCTCAGTGTCGGCAGTGTGAGCTTCACCGACAGCGGTCATAACGGATTCATCGATCCGGGTGAAACGGCCGATATCACGGTGCCGCTCTACAACTATGTGACAAACCCGCTCAACAAGGGAAACGTTCGATCGCCGCTCGCTGTACTGGTGAGTGATACGCCTGGGGTCTCCGTACTCAAGGGTCTATCAGGCTACTCGACGATCGCACCCGGAGCGACGCGCTCGAACTCCAAGTCGTATCGCATCCGTGTTGATGGTTCCGTCGCACCCGGGACGCCGATCAATCTGCGACTCCTCGTGCTCTCGTTCGATGGCGTCGCCACGTTGAAGACGCAGCTCGATACGGGCACGCCGGTCAGCACGACCATCCTGAGCGAGAATTTCGAAGGCGTTGCACCGGGGTCGCTGCCGGTTGGCTGGGTTGCATCCCACGGCGCGGGGACCTTCTCCTTCCCGTGGACAACCAACAACACGTTCTGCGGCGGGGTGTCGAATGGCGCCTTCCAGCCCAACAACGACCCGGGCTCGCCGCGCACGCGATGGGAGCGCCTCTTCAGTCCGGCGTTCGCGGTCCCCGCCAATGCGGCCTACGTGACCGTCGAATTCGACGTCTGCTACGACGCGGAGGACGATCCGGTCCTGACGACTACCGCGTATGACGGCTTCTTCCTGAGGGTAACGGACCTGACCCCGGGCCGGACGCTGCGTTCGGTGCTGGCCGAAGCCTACACGGACGAGTTCACGACCGGCGGCATCCAGCACTACCCGAGGCACCTGCCACGGAATAGCAATACAAGCTACTTCCAGGACATGTCAGCGTGGTCGGGTGATTCGGGCGGCGTCAGGCATGTGCGCATGCGCCTGCCGGGCATGCAGGGCAGCATCGCTCAACTGCGCTTCGAGTTCACGCAGGACTCCTTCGCCACCTGCCTGGACGTGCGGCCTGGCAGCGCCGGCTGCGGCGTCTTCGTGGATAATGTGGTCGTGAAATCCGTGACCAAGTAAGTCGCAGTTTCAGGCCAGGCGTTCGACGGGGCAGGCCGGTGTATCCGGCCTGCCCTTTCTTACTGGCCGGGTAGGGGGCTGACCGGCGCGGGGCCGGGGGCAAGGGTCGCTTGGAACTCGGCGCCACCATCGGCCTTCAGGAAGACTTTTCCATCCTCGGCGCGCAAATGCAGGGTAGCGGCTGCTTCAAGCTCGTCCGGCTGGAAGCCCGGCGTGCCACTCAGGACACGTGCCACGTAGGTTTTCCCGCGACAATCGAGTGATAAGTAATAAGTTGTGCTGGAAGCTACGCCCGCCGGTTGAGCCACATTTTCATCCGTCGGCGCCACCGGCCCGCCGATTCGGCCCTCCGACATTTCCACAGCGCGGACCTTGAGGAGCCGGGCCGACTCGCATGGCAGTTCCGCTGCGGCCGGTGAGGCTTCGATCGCTGGCTCCGCATTCAGTTGCCGTGCCGATCTCTGGTCGGGCGCGGCCTGAATATCAGCCGCAGCAATTATCCCTGCGGATTCGCTGTGACATCCAGTCAAGAGCGCGGCAAAACCCCCAGCAAGCGCCAGGGACAAGCGATTCATTTGAGCTCCCGGCATTGTTGGTGAATAGTAGCAACATGCCAAGAGCAATTCGCGTTCACCAGTACGGCGGCCCTGAAGTCCTGGGCTTCGAGGAAGTCGCAGTCGCTTCTCCAAAGCCGAAGCAACTGCGCATTCGCCAGACCGCGGTCGGCGTCAATTTCATCGACACGTACCACCGGTCGGGCCTCTATCCCGTAAAACTGCCGACCGGCCTTGGGATGGAGGCGGCGGGTGTGGTAGTCGAGGCCGGCAGCAAGGTGACGGCATTCAAGGCGGGCGATCGCGTGGCTTATGTGGACACTGCAACGGGCGCGTATGCGGAAGAGCGCGTGATCGACGCGAGCCGCGCCGTAAGCTTGCCGGACGGCATCTCGGACCAGCAGGCTGCGGCATTGATGCTGAAAGGCCTGACCGCCTGGTTCCTGCTGCGGCGCTGTTACCGGGTGAAAAAGAACGAGCAGATCCTGCTGCACGCAGCGAGCGGCGGCGTCGGCCTGCTCGCGCTGCAATGGGCGACGGCATTGGGCGCGAAGGTGATCGCGGTCGTCGGCAGCGACGCGAAGGCAGAGCTTGCACGCGAGCACGGCGCTGCGGAAGTGATTGTCGGCTCGCAGGAAGACCTGGTCGAGCGCGTGCGCGCGATCACGAGGAAACGCGGCGTGCCGGTTGTCTATGACGGGGTCGGCAAGGACACGTTCTTCGCGTCGCTCGATTGCCTCAAGTCGCGCGGGCTGATGGTCAGTTTTGGCAATGCCTCGGGCCCGGTGCCGCCATTTTCGGCGCTGGAACTCTCCAAGCGTGGTTCGCTGTACCTGACGCGGCCCACGCTTTTCCACTACATCGCAAAGGCGTCGGATCGTGCCCGCGGAGTGCGCGAACTATTTGAAGTCGTCGCAAGCGGCAAGGTCAAGGTGAAGATCGGGCAGCGCCATGCGCTTGCCGATGCCGCCCAGGCGCATCGCGACCTGGAATCTCGTCGCACGACCGGTAGCACGCTGCTCATGCCTTGAGGCTGGCCCGGATGCCGGCCTCGGCGGTGGGGTAGCGGGGCTTGAAGCCGAGTTCCCGGCGCAGGCGCGTGGTATCCACGCGGCGCGATTCACCCAGGAAGGATTGGGCATCGTTCGATTGGTAGGCCTGGAGTTGGGTCAGCGGCAGCTGCGGCGGCGGTGGCAGCCCGGCGAGGGTGGCAACGAGGCCGAGAAAAGCGGTGCTCGTCGTGTGGTCGCCGTCGCCGACGTTGTAGATGCGGTTGCGCGCCTGGGGTTGCAG
>JAOUGR010000006.1 GCA_029857655.1 Gammaproteobacteria bacterium
CGATCGATAGCCCGAGGCCGGTTCCACCGTATTGCCGGGCAGTCGAGGCATCGGCCTGCATGAATGGCTGGAACAGCCGCGGGATCAGGTCTTCTGCAAGCCCGACGCCGGTATCCTGCACCTCGAAGCGGACCACGATGGCGGCGCCCAGGGCGCGCTCTTTCGTCACGCGGATCACGACCTCGCCGTGGGGCGTGAACTTGATCGCATTCGACACCAGGTTGGTCAGCGCCTGCCGGATGCGGGCAGGATCGCCCAGTACCCGCTCGGGCAGGTCGAGCGCAACGTCCACGATCAGTTCCAGGTTCTTGGCCGCGGCCTGGATCGCCACGTTGCTCGCGACCTCCTCGACGTGGGCGCGCAGGTCCATCTCGACGCGCTCGAGTTCAAGCTTGCCGGCCTCGATCTTCGAGTAATCGAGCAGGTCGTTGATCACCGCAAGCAGTGAATCGGCGCTGGAACGGATGATGTTCGCGTACTCGCGCTGGCGACGATCCAGCTCCGTGTCCAGCAGCAGGGTGGTCATGCCGATGACGCCATTCATGGGCGTGCGGATCTCGTGACTGACATTGGAGAGAAACTCGCTGCGCGTGCGGCTGGCGGATTCCGCCTGGCGCAGTGCCTTGGCCAGCGCCGAGCGCTGATCCTGGAGGGCCCTCTCAAGCTGCTCAATCCGTCGTTGCGGGTCTTCGCTCATCGAGTATTCTTCACGCGGTGGGCCAACATGACCGACGATTCTAACGTACAGCCGCGCATCCTGATCGTCGAGGACGACGTTCACATGTCCTATCTGCTGGGCTACCTGGCCGAGCGGGAGCGATTCACGGTCGAAACCATTGCCGACGGCCGCAAGGCCGCGGAACGCATAGATGCCGGACCGGCCGTGGAGATGGTCCTGCTGGACGTGATGCTGCCGTACACGGATGGATTCGAGCTGCTGGCGCGCATGCGGGCGAACCCGGTCTGGAAGGACGTGCCGGTCATCATCCTGACGTCCAAGACCCGCGAGCACGATGCCGTGCGGGCGATGAGCCTCGGCGCCGACGACTACCTGACCAAGCCCTTCAGCCCGCCGGAACTGGTGGCGCGGATCCGCCGGCGGCTGCGTGCCAAATGAGCGGATTTCCGCTTCGCCAGCTATTGGCCTGCCTTTGCCTGGTGAGCGCTGCAGACGCGTCCCAGGCCTGCAATGAAGCGGCACGAGAGCGTGTCGCGCAAAATGCCGAGGATACCGATGCGGGCTACGAACTCGCACGCTCCTGCGCAGCGGCCGGGCGTCATGAAGAGGCGCTGGCGCAGTACGACCTGCTGCTCGCGCGCGACCCGGGCAATTCCGACTGGCTGCTCGGCAAGGCGCAAGCGCTCATCGCGCTGCACCGCCCTGACGAGGCATTACCGCTCCTTGAGCGCGGACGCAGCATTGCGCCCGCCTATGAAGACATCTGGCGCAGCAACGCGACGGCGCTCGAAATTCTCGAGGATTACGAGCGCGCCGACACCTTGCTCGCGGCGGCAGGGCGTGCCTTTCCGCAGTCCGGCTGGCCGGGCGCGAAACGCGCTGCACTCGCGGAACAAAGGCTGCTGCGTCGGGGCACGCGCATTTCGTTCGCCGCGAGCCATGAGGATCTCTCGGGCGGCCGCGATCCCTGGCAGGCAGTTACGCTTGGCGTAGACAAGCCGCTCGATGACCATCGCCGGGTCCTCGGCGGCATACATATAGAAGAGCGATTCAAGGCCCGCGACGGTCAGTTTTCGTTCGGCTATGTGGACCGGGTGTCAAAGGACTGGTCTTTCAGCGTCTCCGGCGATCTCGCTCCCGGCGCCGAGGTGCTGCCGGAGTGGAGTTTCGTCGCGGAAGCCGGCCGCGCCTTGCCGGGTGCCCGCAGCATCGGCCTGCGCGCGCGCCATGCGAGCTATTCGACGGTGGATGTCGACTCGCTTGCCGCCACCATAGAGCAGTATGCCGCGCAGCTCCGTGTTGCCTACACGCTGACGGGCGCGCAGCCCTCGGGGCTCGGGACCAGCTTTGGCCATTCCCTGCGCATCGCGCACGACTACGGCATGTCGAGTCATGTAACGCTCGCGCTGGGCTACGGCGAGGAAGCCGAGACCGTCGCGCCCGGCGTCGTGCTGGTGACGCGGAACAAGGCCATCGGCGTCAACGGGGTGCATTGGCGCAACGCTTCCTGGGGTTACTCCTGGGAAGCTGGATGGTATGAACAGGGCGATCTCTACAACCGCGTGAGAATCAGCCTTGGACTTCAACACCGGTTCTGACCTCGTCGTCACGATCGCATGGCGCAGCGCCATGATCGCGGCGCTCGCCTCCGCGCTGATGCTCACCTTTGCTTTGATCGTGCGACGCTACCTGCATTGGCAGGATCGCGTCCAGGCTCGGGTCGCCGCCAGATGGAGGCCGCTGCTCACGCAGATCGCGATCGAGGAGCAGGGCTTCATCGAGTTGCCACGACTGCGCGCCCGGCATGTGCCGTTCCTGCTGGAAGAGTGGAATGCGCTGCATGACGCCGTGCGTGGCGAGTCAACCGCCAGGCTCAACGAAACAGCACTGCGGCTCGGCCTCGACGAAATCGCGCGTCACCTGATGAATTCGCGCGAGGTCGGCAAGCGGATCCTGGCAATCCGCACGCTCGGCCACCTGCGCGATGCGACGGCCTGGAAGACGCTGCAGGAGCAGCTGGTTTCGGCGAATGCACTGGTGTCCTTCTACGCCGCTGCGGCGCTGGTGCGGATCGACGCCCAGCGCGCAATGCCCGGCATCATGCTGCAGGTGGCGGAGCGCGAGAGCTGGCCCGGCGAGGCGATGTCGCGGCTGCTGGTGGACGCGGGCGCCGATGTGGCGCGCGAGCCGATCCGCGCGCTGATGCTTTCGCTCGAGCCCGCCAAGGTGCCGCCGCTGTTGCCCTGGCTCTCCCACGTGGACGCGGTGCTCGGCAGCGAAGTCGCGACCGAACTGTTGCGCCGCCACGCGGGCGACGATGACATCGTCGCCGCCGCGCTGCTGGTGCTGCTGGAGCCCGCAATGCTGCCGGAAGTGCGGCACTACGCGAGTTCTACGGACGCCGACGTCCGCGAGCACCTGGCGATCGCGATCGGCAACCTGGGCGATCTCGACGAAATGGCACTGCTGATGCGGTTGATGGGCGATCGTGTCTGGTGGGTCCGTTACCGTGCCGCGCAGGCACTGTTGAAACTCCGGGGCATGAATGCGGGGTTGCTGGAAACGGTGCCCGCGCGACTCACCGATCCGTTTGCGCAGGACATGCTGAAGCACGTGCGGGCCGAGGCCGCGCTCGGATGAACCTGCGCGTGGCACTCGAGGGTGTGCAGTGGCTGTTTCTCGGCTACTTCATCGTCCTGAACAGCATTTACCTGGGGCTTGCATTCATGGCGCTGTTTGGCCTGCGCCGCTACATGAGGGGTATCAGTGTTGCCGAGCGCGTGTACTCGCACCTGCAGATGCCGATTTCGCTGGTCGTGCCCGCATACAACGAGGCGGCAACCATCGTAACCTCGATCCGCGCGCTATTGCAGCTGCGCTACCAGCACTTCGAGGTCATCATCGTCAACGACGGCTCGAAGGACGACACGCTTGCTGTCATCGAGCGCGAGTTCAAGCTGCAGCCGTTCCCCGAAGCCTACCGGGTCCAGATCAAGACCAAGCCAGTACGTGGTGTTTACCGGTCGCTGACGCATCCCAACCTGCGTGTGATCGACAAGGAGAATGGCGGCGGCAAGGCGGATGCCACGAATGCCGGCATCAACGCGGCACGCTATCCCATCTTTTATTGCGGCGACGCCGACTCGGTGCTCGACCCGCACAGCATGGAACACGTCGTGCGGCCATTCCTCGAGGACCCGCGCACCGTGGCCTGCGGCGGCACGGTGCGGATCATCAACGGCTGCAAGGTGCGCGGCGGCGTGCTGGAAAAGGTCGGGCTGCCGCGCAATCCGCTGGCGCTGGTGCAGGTGGTCGAGTACCTGCGGGCATTCCTGGGCGGGCGACTCGGCTGGAGTGCGATCAACGGCATGCTGATCGTTTCCGGCGCATTCGGCGTATTCCATCGCGACACGGTGGTCGCCGCCGGTGGATTCCGCGCCGACGTGATCGGCGAAGACATGGAAATGACGGTCCGGCTGCATCGCAAGCTGAGCGAGCGCGGCGTGCGTTATCGGGTGGCGTTCATTCCCGATCCCGTGTGCTGGACCGACGCGCCGGAGGACGTGGCTACGCTTGCCAAGCAGCGCAAGCGCTGGCACCGCGGGCTGGCAGAGAGTCTGTGGGGAAACCGCAAGCTCTGCTTTGCGAAGAACAGCGGCTCCGCGGGCTGGGTCGCATTCCCGTTCTTCGTGCTGTTCGAACTGTTGAGCCCGGTCATCGAGGTAGGCGGGTTCCTGGTCATGGGCCTGGCATTGGCGCTCGGCATGATGACCGGCACCTCATTCCTGGCATTCGTCGCGGCGGCATTCGCACTGGGCGTGATGCTCTCGACCACGGCCCTGCTGCTCGAGGAACTTTCGTTCCATACCTACCCGAAGGCGCGTCATGTGCTGGCGCTCTTTGTGGTCGCCATCCTCGAGAACTTCGGTTACCGGCAGGTCATATCGGTGTGGAAACTGCAGGCACTCTACGGCTGGCTCACCGGCCGGCGCATCCCGTGGGGCGACATGAAACGCAAGGCCAACTGGCAACAGTAACCGTCAGCCGCGGTGCCAGCGGCTCCCGGCCCAGGCGAAAATCCCCGGCGAGATCGAGAGCAGCACGATCAACACGATCACGATGCTCAGGTTCTGCCTGACCCACGGAATGTTGCCGAAGAAAAAGCCGGCGAGGCTCAGCGATACAACCCACAGCACCGCCGCCACGACGCAGTAGCCGAGGTAGCGCAGGTAGGGCATGGCGCCGATGCCCGCGACGAATGGCGCGTAGGTGCGGATGATCGGGATGAAGCGCGCCAGGATGATGGTCTTGCCGCCGTGGCGCTCGTAGAAATCGTGGGCACGCGCGAGATGCGCCGGGTTGAACCAGCGCGAACGTTCGTAATGGAATACCTTCGGCCCGACCAGCCGTCCGACGCCGTAATTGACGTTATCCCCGGTCAGCGCCGCAGCGATCAGCACGATCATGAGTGTCGCGATATCCATCTCACCGGCGGCGGCCAGCGTACCGCTGACGAACAACAGTGAATCTCCCGGCAGGAACGGCCAGACCACGAGGCCGGTTTCGATGAACACGATCAGGAACAGGATCGCGTAGATGCCGGTGTGATACTCGGCGACCAGCGCCTGCAGGTGCACATCGAGGTGCATCGCGATGTCGAGCAGCGAGGCTAGCAGGTCCATCGGTGGATTCTAGCGAATCCCCGGCCATCCAGCCGCGCGGCCGGATTCGCTCGAGTCAGGGTGTCGGATTTCCCCAAATCGGCGACCACTGCGTCAGCGGCTGATCCAGCACCAGTGTTGCGGTACCGCCGGCGGTACTGATCAGGAAAAGATTGTAATCTCCGGTCGCGTCCACCCTGGCGACAGCGAGCAGATCGCCGCCCGGCCACCAGGCCGGGTGAATGAGTGCGTTGGTCGAGGCGCTGATGGTGAGCGCATGCAGGTCTGTGCCGTCCGCATTCATGATCATGATCTCGGTGTCGATGTGCGCGCCACCGCCGGTCTGCACGCTCTCGAATGCGATCTTCGTGCTGTCTGCGGACCAGGTCGGGTGAAATTCATCCGTGGATGGCCTGTTGGTCAACCGGACGTCACCTGCGCCGTCGATGCCCATCACGTGAACTTCGAGATCCTGCGCGCCGTCGCAATTCGTCACGTACGCGATCTTCGTACCGTCGGGTGACCAGGCGGGATCGCTGTCGAAGCAAGTATTGCGCGTCAACTGCCTCGGGTCATTGCCATTGGGCCTGATCTTGAAGATTTCCATGTCTCCATCCTGATCGGTGGCATAGGCGATCTGGTTTCCGTCCGGATCCCAGCTCGGCAGGCGGTCCATTTGCGGGCCGCTCGTGATCTGGGATACATTGCTGCCATCGGCGTTCATCACGTAAAGATCAAAATCCCCCGTCCGGTTCGACGCGAACGCAATCTTCATCTCCTGCTGGTTCCAGTCTGCATCCATGTCATCGCCAAAGCTCTGCGTCAGGTTGACGGGCGTACTCGATGCCGTGCCGCGATCCACCACCACGTCCCAGATCTCGAAGCCGGCGGGCTGGGTATTGTTCTGCCCCTCGTAGATGACATGGCCCTTGGCATTTGGGCCGCCGCCGCAGGCAACGCAGGAAGTGGCCGCACAAAGCAGGATCAGGCTGCGGATATTCATTTCGACGCCCCTCCGATTGAAATCATCGGACCGACCGAATCGTACACCCGGTGGCAACCTAGGCAAACACGACCAGGCACCATAGCAATGCGCACAAGCCGGTGAGCAGTGCTGCCAGGAAGGACAGCAGGATCGGACGCCAGCCGGCCTCGCGCAGATGCGAGACAGTGACGCCGAGTCCGACCGCGGCCATGCCACAGAGCAGCAACCATTCGGATGCCAGGTTGGCGAGCGCCAGGAATTGTTGCCACCGTGGCAGCCAGTGCGCCGATTCGCCGCTCGCGCCATCGCCCAGCGTGCGCAGTACGACAAAGCCGATGAAGAACAGCACGAATGCAGGCACGGCTTTGCGACGCAGGCCCTGCGGCAGCTGCGCCGGCTGGCCGCCATCGCCGCGCGCGCCCCACCATGCGGCCAGCGGCACGAGCAACAAGAGCCCGAGCGTGCGCATGAATTTCGTGAGCCCGGCGATCGGCACGGCTTCAGGCGCACCGAACTGCTGCGCATATATCAGTGATGCGCCGACGACCTGCGAGGTGTCGTGGATCGAGGCACCGAAGAACATGCCTGCCGTAACGGGAGCGTCAAATAGCGCCCCGGCAAGCCACGGGTAGCCGATCATCGCCATCGAGCCGAACAGCACGACACAGGTGAGCGCGACGCCGATGTCGGCCTTGCGCGCATGCAGCAGCGGCGCGACCGCGATGATCGCGGTGCAGCCGCAGATCGCGGTTCCCGCTGCCAGCAACTGGCGCATCACCGGCGCGACACCGAGCAGGCGGCCGATGCCGATCGCCGCGGTGATCGCAACTGCGACACAGGACAGCACGACGGGAACCGCCATCAGGCTGACGTCGCCGAGCACGGCGAGCGTCAGGCGCAGCCCGATCAGCGCAATACCGGCGCGCAGCAACGACTGGCCCGCAAATTCGAGGCCGCGCTCGGCCCAGGCACCGACACCCAGCACATTCCGCCACAGCACACCGAGCAGAATTGCGCAGAGCACGGCGCTGATGGCGCCGCCAGTGGCATATGAGGCAACTTTCGCGACGATGGCGAGTGCGGCCGCGAATGCGAGACCGGGCAGAGTCGCCTGTATGAGTCCGCCGCTCGTCACGGGCTAATGCAGGGATTTCATCAGTACGTCGGGATCGTAGATCTTGCCGTCCTTGATGACGCGATAGATGCGGCCAAGATTGCCGGTGTCCGCCAGTGGGTCGGCATCGAGAATGACCAGATCGGCCAGCCTGCCGGCCTCAATCACGCCAAGGTTCTTTTCCATCCCGAGCGCCTTCGCGCCATCGGTCGTTGCACTTCTCAGAACCTGGAGCGGTGTCAGCCCGGATTCCTGCATCAGGCGCATTTCGCGCAGGATCGAGGGCCCGTGCAATGTGCCGATATTGCCGGCATCGGTGCCCATCACGATCGTGATGCCCGCATCCAGCAGCTTGCGCAGGTTCTGCATGCCGACGGTCGGCGCCGCAGGAGGCTTGGCTTCGGCCATCAGCTTCGCCACCAGTGGGGGCCGCTCGTCCGCCGGAATGTCATTCAGGTCGTCCATCGCGGCGAGAATCTCCGGGTCGGCACGGCGCTGCTCTTCGGGCGTGGCGTGCCACTGGTTCGACAGCGCGAGCGGGTAACCCTGCATGACGAAGAATGTCGGGCAATAGATCACCTTGTTGCGGCGCGCGAGTGCGATGAATTCATCGTCCACAGGCGCATCGAACACCGAATGCACCAGGTAATCGGCTCCGGCGCGCAGCGCGGCCTTGGCGACGACGAGTTCCGTTGCATGGACCGCGAGCTTCTTGCCTGCTGCATGTGCGGCATCGCCCGCGGCCTTGACGATCGCCTCCTGCGCGGCCAGGTCATCGCCCGGCTGGTGGATGAACCACACCTTGATGTAATCCGGATTGCGCTCCAGCACTCGCTTCACCAGCGCAAGGCCTGCCTCTACTGAATCGATGCGGATGATCGGCGGATCGCCCAGATCCAGCTGCGGGCGCGCGACCATCGAGATCAGTGGTCCTGCGACCGCCATGCGCGGTGCCGCGGCAACCGTGGCAGCCCTGTCGCGTACCTCGAAATTCCAGAATGGCCCGCCGATGTCCACCACGCCGGTCACGCCATTCGCGAGCCAGACCCTGAAGGTCGCATCGAGCCGCGCCTGGTTGCGCGCAACTTCCTCGGCGTAGGGCACGACGGCATTGAAATCTGCGACATCCGGTCGCGTGTAGAGATTGCCGGACTGGAAGAAATGCACGTGCGCATCGACCAGCCCCGGTACCACGTAGCGGCCGCGGCCATCGATGACCGTGGCGCCCTGGGTCAGTTCGATTGCGGCGTGCTGGAGCACGGCCTCGATGCGCTGACCCTGGATGATGACCGTCGAGTCCGGTTCCAGGACGGCGGCGCCCTCGCGTTCCGGATGCACGACCGTAACGCCGGTAATATAGATAGTGTCCCTGCCGGGCTGGGCCTGGGCGGCGGTGGCGAGGAAGGCGATTGAGGCGATCAGCAGTTGGCGGAACATAGACGCTCCCTGGATAGCACCATGCGGATCATATTACTTCTCGGCCTGCTGCTAGGCAGCGCAAGCATTGCGAGTGCCGCCGACGCCAACCCCGTCGAGGCGGCCGAGACGACATTCCTAGATTTCCTCGACGCGGCGAATGCCGTGGGCGCCATCGATTCCGGTCTTTTCGCCGAATACCAGGGCCGCGGCCGGGCCATCTGGGATCAGTTGCAGCGCAACTGGCAACCGGCGCTGACGGAGCAACTTGCGGCCATCGACCCGGCCGCGCAGTCGCCGGCCGACCGGGCCGCCATTGCGGCAATGCGCGTGACGCTTGCGGATTTCGAGGATCCCAGCGCAGCGACGTCCGGGACGCCGGAAGCGCCCAGGTGCGCCGACGCTCCGCGTACCGATCTCGACTACGCGGCACTCCGCGCCGCGCTGGTCGGTTGCTTCCGGGAATTCGGCAATGCACTTCGATTCGAAGACGGTCTCGTCGATCGTGGGACGGCCTTGCAACTGCTCCATGACATCCCAGAGCCCGAACGGCGCAAGGCACTCTTCGATGCATTCCGGCCGATGTGGTCGGCGCTCAATGGCAACAATGAACCGGGTAGCCCCTACAGCCGCATGATCCGGATGGCCGCGGCGGACGCGGCGGAGAACGGCTCGCAGGTGGATGCCGCAGCACGTGCCATCGGCGTCTCGACTGCGGAGGTCGAAAAATGGCTGCTGCAGATCCTCGAGGCATGGCGTCAGGCGAATGGGCCCGCAATGGTCGAGCCCTGGGATTATCGTCACTCGATCGGGGAGGCCAATCGCATGCTCGCGGCGAAAATCCCTGCCACGGAACTGGTGCCGCTCAACGAGCGCTTCTATCTCGATCTCGGCTCGGATCTCGAGAAGCTCGGCGTCGTCTATGACCTCGGCGAACGCGCGGACAAGTCGCCGCTGGCCTACACGGATTTCCTCAAACGCGGGCGCGAAATCGATGGCGAATGGCATCCCACGATCGCGCGCGTCGTTGGGCGCTATCCGCTCGGTGGATTGTTCTCGCTGAACGAACTCGTGCACGAGAATGGCCACGCCGTGCATATATCCGCCATCAAGAATCGGCCGGCATTCACGGACTGGCCGGATACGATCTTCACCGAGGCCTTCGCCGACGTCCCGTCCTGGAGCGTGTACGAACCCGCATGGCAGAAAAAATATCTCGGCACTGCATTGCCCGAGGCGCTGACGCTGCGTGCGCTCTACGGAACCGTGGTGCTGGACGTCGCCTGGTCGCTGTTCGAGATCCGCATGCTGCGTGAACCCGCCGGCGATCCCAATGCCGTGTGGACCGACATCACGAGCAGGTACCTGCGCATCAAGCCGCATCCGGAGCTGCCCTGGTGGGCGATGCGCGTGCAACTCGCAAGCCGACCCGGCTACATGGTGAATTATGGGCTGGGCGCGGTGCTCACCGCCGAGATCCGCGCAGAGACGCGCAGCGCGATCGGCGACTTCGATGCCGGCAATGCCGCCTGGTATGGCTGGAACACCGATCAGCTGCTCAGGTACGGATCGGAGCACAGCGCGAAGGTGTTGATGCTCGCACTGCTCGGGCGCGCGCCGTCACCGGAGGCCGTGCTGGCCCAGATCCGGCGGATTCACGGCGTTCTGGACCCGGCAGCGACTTGAGTGCACTGTAGCGGCCGAGCCGCGATGACTTGGGAGAGGGGGCGCATGAAAAAATTTGCAATCTTCCTGTACGGGATTCTTTGCTACGTACTTTTCCTGGGGACGTTCCTGTACATGATCGGTTTCATCGGCAATCTCTGGGTGCCGAAAGGCATTGATTCGCCGGCCATTTCGCCAACCGGCCAGGCCCTGCTGGTCGACCTCGCGCTGCTCGCGGTCTTTGCCGTGCAGCACACCATCATGGCGCGGTCGGCGTTCAAGCGCGGGATCAGGAAGATCATTCCGCCTGCGGCCGAGCGCAGCACATACGTGCTGGCCTCGAGCCTCGCGCTGATCCTGCTGGTCTACTACTGGCAGCCGCTCGGCGGCATGGTCTGGCAGGTCACGGCGCCGGCTGGTGTCGCCGTGCTGTATGCGCTGTTTGCAGCCGGCTGGGCATTGCTGCTCTACAGCACGTTCCTGATCAATCACTTCGACCTGTTTGGCCTGCGCCAGGTATGGCTCTCCCTGCAGGGGCGCGAATATACGCCGGTCAAATTCGTCCAGCCCTGGCTTTACAGCAAGATTCGCCATCCGCTGTATGTCGGGTTCTTTATCGGGTTCTGGGCGACACCCACGATGACCATCACGCATCTCGTTTTCGCGGTGATGGCCTCGGCGTACATCGTGGTCGGCACGCTGTTCGAAGAACACGACCTGAAGATCTTCCATCCGGAATATGCGGAGTACGCGAAGAAAGTGCCGCGCTATATTCCGCGGCTGATGCGCCGCTGAGCTGCCGGGTCGTTGAATCGGGTGCTTCACGGCGTAGAATGACGTCCATGAGGCGTTCACTCTGCCTCGTCGCGCTGGCCGGGATCACCGCCAGTAGCGTCTGTCTCTCCGCTGCCACCGGCTGGTCCCACCCTGGCGGCGACGCCGGCGGCATGCGCTACACGCCGGCGGCCGAAATCACGCCGGAAAACGTCGATAGACTCGTTCCAGTCTGGACCCATCGCACCGGCCACATGCAGGCGCCGGAAGACGCGCGCGAGCGCTCGAAATTCGAGGTGACTCCGATACTCGTCGAAGACAGGCTGGTGCTGTGCACGCCATTCAACGTGATCATCGCGCTCGATCCGGCCACCGGCGTCGAGATCTGGCGCCACGATCCGAAAATCGACATGGAGCAGCGGCCCGCGAATGGCTACATCTGCCGCGGTGTCGCCTATTGGCGCGACAGCCAGGCGCCGCCCGATTCAAAGTGCGCGGTACGCATCTACACGGGCACCAATGACCATCGGGTCATTGCCGTGGACCTGGCAGACGGAAAGCGTTGTGAGGATTTCGGCAGCGGCGGCGAAGTCGTCATCGAGCCCGAGGTCACGCTCGAGTGGCCGGGCGAGTATCAGATCACCTCGTCCCCGGTCGTCGTCGGCGACACGGTGATCGTGGGCTCGGCCATTTCCGACAACATGAGCGTCAAGGCGCCGCGCGGCACCGTGCGCGCCTTCGATGCCCGGAGCGGCGCGCCGCGCTGGGCGTTCGACCCGGTGCCGCGCGATGCGGCGGCGGCCGAAGCGCAGGGCTGGCACGGCGAGGCGCTTCCGGTCGAAGGCCACGCCAATGTTTGGGCGCCGATGTCGGTTGATGAAACGCGCGGCCTGGTGTTCCTGCCGACCTCGAGCCCGAGCCCCGACTTCTATGGCGGCCTGCGCCCGGGCGACAACCGCTACGCCGATTCCGTGGTGGCGCTCGATGCCGCAACCGGCGCGGTGCGCTGGGCCTTTCAGACCGTCCATCATGATGTGTGGGACTACGACATCGCGGCGCAGCCGCTGCTCGCGACGATCAAGGTGGAGGGCGCCGCGCGGGACGTCGTCATCCAGCCTACCAAGATGGGCCTCATCTTCACGCTCGATCGCGATACCGGCCTGCCGGTCATCCCGGTGGAAGAGCGTCCCGTTCCGCAAGACGGCGTCGCCGGGGAAGCTCTCTCGCCGACCCAGCCATTCCCGGTTCGCCCGCGCCCATTGTCGGACTCGACCATCACGCCGGAAGAAGCCTGGGGATTCACGCCCTTCGACCGCAGAGCCTGCGCGCGCCAGATCGAATCGGCGCGGCGCGACGGGCTCTACACGCCGCCTTCGCTGCAAGGCTCCATCGAATTTCCGTTCACGGCCGGCGGCGTCAACTGGGGCAGCGCCGCATTCGACCCGGCGACCAACCGCCTGTACGTGAATACCTCCAGCATGATGCATCGCATCACGCTGGTCCCGCGCGCCGAGACCGATGAGGAATGGCACCCCTTGCCTTATGGCGAACACGCGCCGATGAACGGCGCGCCCTACGCGATGCAACGGGTGACCGTGATGAGCCCGCTGGGGATTCCCTGCAACCCGCCGCCCTGGGGCCTGCTGCACGCGATCGACATGGAGAGCGGAGAAATCGCGTGGGAGTCCGTGCTCGGCACCACCGAGGAAATCGCTCCGCTCGGTTTCGCGATGCACACCGGCACGCCGACCTCGGGAGGCCCGCTGGTCACCGCCGGCGGCCTGGTCTTCATCAGCGCGACCATGGATTACTACCTGCGCGCTTTCGATGCGAAGACGGGCGCCGAGTTGTGGCAGGGCAAGCTTCCCGCCGGTGGCCAGGCTAACCCGATGAGCTACATGTATGAAGGGCGCCAGTACGTGGTCATAGCTGCCGGTGGTCACAAGGAAATGGAAACCCGGAAGGGCGACTACGTCATCGCCTATGCCCTGCCGCGCGCCGGTGAAGCGGGGCCGTCGCTGGTGTCGCGAATCCTTGACCGGCCGGGCCGCTGGTTCTACGTGAAAGCAGGCCTGGAACTAATTCTCCTGGCGGCGATCGGATGGGGTATCCGGTGGCTGGTTCGCCGGCGCCGTGCCAGACGCCGTCGCGATTTCATGGAGCAATCCACCGGCGATTGATTCGGGTCAGTCGCACCGTCTACGTGGAGTGCTAACCTTTTTCTGGAGGTTGCGCATTGCGCACCGAATACCCACGGAATCCTGTCCGCCGCCGGCTCCTGGCAGTTCTGACGCTGTCACTGTCGCTAATTGCAGACAGCGGCACGGCTGCAACCGCGCCGGCCACGCCAGACTGGCCACTCCTGAAGAGCTATTCCGGCAAGGTCGTGCTGGTGGATTTCTGGGCGTCCTGGTGCGGTCCGTGCCTGCGTTCGTTTCCATGGATGAATGATTTGCAACAGCATTACGGCGGCGATGGTCTCGTCATCGTCGCAGTCAATCTCGACCAGGAGCGCGCGCTCGCCGACACATTCCTGCAGAAACTTCCGCCGAAGTTTCGGGTCGAATTCGACGCCGCGGGCAATATCGCGCGGCAGTTCGGCGTCCAGGTGATGCCATCGAGTTTCCTGGTCGACCGCCACGGCCAGGTGCGCGTGCGCCACGCCGGCTTTCGTGACGGCCAGCGTGCCGAGCGCGAAGAGCAGATCAAGCAACTGCTGAGGGAATCCCCGTGAACCGACTGCGCCAATGCCTCCTGTTCCTGATTGCGCTTGGCGGCTTCGCACTCGGCGGCTGCGCGACGGTCGAGCCCTGGGAGCGCGACCTGCACGCACGCGAAGACATGCGCCCGAACGAGCACGATGCGGCGATCGACGATCACATCTATTTCAGCAAGGAGGCATCGAGCGGTGGACGTGGCTTTGCCGGGGGCGGCTGCGGATGCAACTGAAGAAGCCGATCGGCGCCACGCTCGCGAGCGCCACCTGCAGCCTGCTCGGCGCGCTGCCGGCCGCGCCGGTCGCCGCCCAGGAAGTGCCGACCTGGCAAGTGGACACGGCGCTCCTTTATTACGGCGAGGACGCGGGCCGCGTCAGCGATGGGAGCCTGGCGACCTCCATCCGTCGCGTGCTCGACGAGGACCGCAGCTTCAGCCTTAACTTGACGGTGGACGCATTGACCGGCGCCACGCCGAACGGCGCCGTGCCCAGCAACGGCGTGCAGACCTTCACGAGCCCTTCCGGCGGGGAAAGCTACCGGGTCGCTGCGGGCGAAGCGCCGCTCGACCCCAACTTCAAGGACACGCGCGTCGCGCTTTCCGGCAGCTGGCAGCAGGCGCTCGGCGATTCGATGCGCTGGAATGTGGGATTCAGCGGCTCGGACGAAATGGACTATCTGCATCTCGGGCTCGACACGCGGCTCGAACGCGACTTCAACCGCCGCAACACCACGGTCTTTGTCGGCGCCGCCTACGGCCGGGATGAAGTCAGGCCTCTGGGCGGTGCGCCCATCGGATTCTCACCGATGATCCCAAGCGTGGGTGGGGGCGAAGACGACGAAGGCGAGGGCGAGGGGGGCGAGACGAAAGACGTCATCGACGCGCTCATCGGCGTGACGCAGATACTGAGCCGCCGCTCACTGGTGGAGGTTGCGCTCTCCTACGGGAAGAGCGACGGTTATCTGACCGATCCCTACAAGATCCTGTCGGTCGTCAGTCCGGTCACCGGTGCGCCGGTGCCGGGACCGGTGGGCAGCGGTCTCAACCTGTATCTTCACGAGCAGCGCCCGGATACCCGCACCAAGCAGAGCGTGTTCGCGGAGTGGCGTTACGCCTTCGATCGCGATTCGCTGGCGATCAGCTATCGGCTGATGGACGACGACTGGGGCGTGACCTCGAACACGGCGGAGGCCCGCTACCGCTGGAACATCTCGGAGAACAATTACCTCGAGCCGCACCTGCGCTACTACAAGCAGGGCGCCGCGGATTTCTATCGCACCGTGCTGTTCGCCGGCGCGCCGCTGCCGCAGTTCGCGTCGGCTGATTACCGCCTGGCGGACAACGAGACCTATACGGCCGGCATCAAGTACGGCCATCGAACCGAGCGGGGCGAGTTCTCCGTGCGTCTCGAGTACTACCACCAGACCGCAACCCCTTCACCGGGATCCGCCATCGGCGATCTGGCGAACTTCGACCTCGTTCCGCCCTTGAACGCGGTGATTGCGCAATTTGGCTACAAATCCAGCTTCTGATTACGCTCACGAGCGCGGCCTGTGGCGCTTTGAGTTCGAGTCGATGGCGAGCCCCTGCGTCGTGCTGTGCGAGTCGGAGGACACCGAGTATCTGCGCCGCCTGGCCGCGTTCGCGCGCGCCGAGTCGGCACGGATCGACCGGAAATTCAGCCGCTACCGCACGGACAGCGTCGTGCACGCGCTGCATTCGAGCCGCGGCAAGCCATTTCGCGTGGATGACGAGACCGCGCGCCTGCTCGAGTTCGGCGCGTCACTGTGGAAGCTGAGTGAGGGCCGCTTCGACCTGACCTCCGGCGTGCTGCGCCACGCCTGGCGCTTCGACGAAGGACAGTGCGAGGCAGACCCGGCGCGGATCCCGGGGCTGCTCGGGCGCATCGGTTGGCAGCGCGTGACCTGGCAGCCGCCATTCATCACATTGCCGGAAGGCATGGAGATCGACTTTGGCGGCATCGGCAAGGAGTACGCGGTCGATCGCGTCGCGGATTGGGCGGCAATCCAGTCGGACTGCCCGTTGCTCGTGAACTTCGGCGGCGACCTGCGCTGTTGCGGGTCACCGCCGCGAAGCGGCGCCTGGATGGTTGGCATCGAGTCGATCGAGAATTTTGGCCAGGCCGCGCGCCGCATCGAGCTGAAATCCGGTGCGCTCGCAACCAGCGGCGATGCGCGCCGCTCGATCGAGATCGACGGCAAGCGCTACGGTC
>JAOUGR010000220.1 GCA_029857655.1 Gammaproteobacteria bacterium
CGAAAGCACCGGCAGCGGCACCGATATCGACGGCGAGCCCGGCGAGCCCCGCCAGCATCACGCCAAGCGCTCCCACGGCCGCGCCACCGGAGATCCCGAGCACATAGCGATCCGCGAGCGGATTGCGCAACAAGGCCTGCATCAGGACGCCTGCGAGCGCAAGCACGACACCCGCGCCGAATGCCGCGAGCGCGCGCGGCAGCCGCAACTCGAGGACGATTGTTCGGGTCAGCGGGTCACCCGCTGCGAGACCGGCCCAGGGGACATCCAGCCCTGAGCTTCCGAGGCTGAGGGATGCGATGATTGCCACGAGTGCTGCGACCGCCAGCAGTGCTATCAGGGCCGGCGCGGGCATCCTGGTCATCGGCGCGTTTGCCTCCTGGCAATGAGTCCGCATTATTCATGAACCGCTGGTAATTTTCCGGGTCGTACCAGCCGACTAGCCACTGTGGAAGAATTCACGCTGATGGATCGCGAGACTGATTTCATCGATGAAGCCGGCTACCGCGCCAATGTCGGCATCGTGATCATGAATGAGGACCGCCAGGTCTTCCTGGGCGGGCGTGCGCGGGCGCGTGGCTGGCAGTTCCCGCAGGGCGGCATACGCCGCGGCGAAAGCGCCGAGGAGGCGCTTTACCGGGAACTGGCCGAAGAAGTGGGCCTGCGGCGCGGACAGGTCGAGGAGGTCGCGCGCACACGCGGCTGGCTGCGCTACCGGCTGCCACCGCAATTCATCCGTCGCGATTCGAGCCCGCTGTGCATCGGCCAGAAGCAGCGCTGGTTCCTGCTGCGTCTCGGCGCAGAGGACTCGGCGCTCAGTTTTGATTCGACCGAGCAACCCGCGGAATTCGACCGCTGGCGCTGGGCGGACTGGTGGGAAGCGGTGCACGACGTCATCTACTTCAAGCGTCGCGTGTATTCGCGCGCCCTCCACGAGCTGGGCGCTCACGCGTTTCCGGAAGGCCTGCCACCCTACCCGGACTGGTGGGAAGAGCGCATGGTGCGGGGGCAGCCCGCCGCGAAGGCCGCGCCGGAACGCTGATCAGAATGGCTTGGCGACGGCCAGCAGTACAATGCCGATCAGCAATAGTGTCGGCACTTCGTTGAACAAGCGGTACCAGCCCGCCGGGTGCCTGTTTTGCCCGGCCGCAAAAGCCAGTACCAGCCTCCAGTTCCAGAAGTGATAGCCGACGAGTGGCACGAGCAATATCAGCTTGGCGCGCATCCAGCCGGCCGACAGCAGCGCGGGATTCAATACGAGCAGCCACACACCGAATACGGCGGTCAGCACGGCGCCGATCGTCATGATCATGAATAGCCGCCGTTCCATGACGCAGAACCGCTCGATGCCGGCACTGTCGATCGCCGTCGCGTGGTATACGAAGAGCCGTGGCAGGTAGAAGAGACCTGCGAACCAGGTCACCATGAATATGATGTGCCAGGCCTTGATCCAGAGCATCGTGCATCTCCCGCGCGCCTGTGCGGATTCTAGCCGGGCCGGGGCCTGAGGGAGCGGCTGCACGCATGTCCAGGTGGCGCTGGTTTCGCATCGGACTCGCGGTGCTGGTCGCATCGCTGGTGTTCTACGGTGGTTTCGAACTGGGGCGCGCGCGCAGCGGCTTTTCGATCGTCGATTCGATCCTGGAGCGCCTCGTGCAACGTCGTGAGGTCGGCCGGCTCCGCGTCGAGAACGAGTCGCTGCAGCATCGCGTTGCGGCTGCCGAGATCGGCCAGCGGGTGGACCGTCAGGCCCAGTCCGAGACGCAACGCATGATCGGCGATCTGCAGGCCGAGACCTCGCGCCAGCAGCAGGAGCTGCAGTTCTACCGCGGGCTGGTCGCGCGTCAGTTTGGTGCCGGCACCTTGCGGGTTCAGGAGTTGAAGATCCGCCGCGAGGAGGATCGCCGCTACCTGGTGCTGATCACGCTGGTCCAGGCGGCCGCGCGCGACAGCGTCGCGAATGGCACGGTGAGTCTTGCGATCGACGGGACGCGCGGTGGCGCACTGATCCAGCTGCCGCTCGCCGAGGTCGAGGTGAACAAGCGTCGCGAGCTCCCGTTCTCGCTGCGATTCTTCCAGCAGGTCGAGGTATCGATCGAATTGCCGGAGGAGTTCCAGCCTGCGAGCCTGCTGGTCGAGTATCGTCAGGGGCGGGGCGCGGAGCCGGCACGGCAGATTTTCACCTGGCGGGTGGAGGGCGAACCTGAAACCCCGGTTCTTTGACCTGCCCGCGCCACTGACCTAGAATTGCGGAGCAGGAATTTTTCTTTGTGGATTAAGGATTTATGCCCGAGACAGCATTGAATAACGATGGCCTGGTATTCACCGACGCCGCCGCCCGCAAGGTCGGCGAGCTGATCCGTGAAGAGGGCAATCCGAATCTCAAGTTGCGGGTGTTCGTTTCGGGCGGGGGCTGCTCCGGATTCCAGTACGGCTTCACTTTCGACGAGAAGATCGAAGAGGGTGACGCGGAATTCCCGAACCAGGGGGTCACGCTCCTGGTTGACCCTTTGAGTTTCCAGTATCTCGCCGGGGCAGAAATTGACTACCGCGAGGACCTCGAGGGTGCGCAGTTCGTGATCCGCAATCCGAATGCCGCAACGACTTGCGGCTGCGGGTCGTCATTCTCGACCTGAGTTTACGTATCAGCGCCCGGAGCGGGCGACACGGATCGGTTCGACGGCAGGCGCATCAAGGCTCGCGAGCAGCGGCCCGGTCTTCGCCCGGAAATCTTCCATCAAGTTTGCGGGAATCGGGTCGGCCTTGGGCACCGTGACCCTGGCCGGATTCTTGTACACGCCGTTCACCCGGTACTCGTAGTGCACATGAGGCCCGTTCGCGAGTCCCGTCCTGCCGACATAGCCGATGACTTCGCCCTGGGCCACGCGGTCGCCGACTCCGACTTCGCGCGCAAAGCGCGACATGTGCGCATACAGCGTCGTGATGCCATTCGAGTGCGCAAGCTCGACCACATTGCCGTAGCCGCCCTTGGTGCCGCGGAATATCACGCGACCGGCACCGGCCGCCTTGATCGGCGTGCCGGCGGGCGCCGCGAAATCGATGCCGCGATGCGCGCGCACGCGGTGCAGGACCGGATGCCACCGCGCCGTGCTGTAGCCGGAACTGATGCGCGCGTAGTCCACCGGATAGCGCAGAAAGGCCTTGCGCACAGGCCGCCCGTCGGGCGTGTAGTAGTCCGCACGACCGCCCGGCCTCACATAGCGCACGGCCCGGTAGGTGCGGCCTGCATTGACGAATTCGGCGGCGAGTATGTCGCCATCGCGTACGAATTCGCCGTCTTGCCATTGCTGTTCATGGGTCACGATGAAGCGGTCGCCCGGCCGCACCGCGTTGACGAAATCAATGTCGTACTTGAAGACATCGGCGAGCGACACGGCGAGGCGATCGGTGCCGCCGGCCTGGTTGACCGCGAGGTAGAGCGAGCTGTCGACGGCTCCCGTCAGCCTCTGCTCCTTGGTCTCCAGCGGGTTCTCGACGATGCTGGCGGAGAATCCCTGTTCCGCGCGCGTGACCGACAGCGTCGCGGTCTCATTGATCCGGCGGGTCAGCGACTTCAGCTCGCCGCCGAGATGGGTCATCTGGATCACGTCACCAGGGCGGATGATGTCTAGGCTCCTGCGGACATCGGGCAGGTTGCGAAGCGCCGCCAGGTCCGCAACATCCAGCTGTAGTTCGCGAAAAATGCGGTCGAGCGTGTCATCCCGGCCGATCGTGACCGCCACGAACTCGAATGGGGTTGCGGGTGCGGTCGTTGCGGGACTGGTAGCCACCACGGTGAGTTCATCGGTCAGCGGTTCCGGCAAGGGGTTCTGCAGTTGCGAACCGGCTGCCGCAAAAATCGATCCTGCGACCACGCAGGACGCGACCACGCCGAACCGATGCGGATGGGCATCCGCAGCGTCGATCCGCTGGATTCCTTGCCTGCGCCTTCCGCGATCCACCAGGGGCACCCCGATGAGGTAGAGGCGGGACGTTAATCAAGGCGGCAGTTGGCGTCAACCTGTTGATTGTCGGCCTTTTGTATTGCGTCACGGAATTGGCCCCGGACA
>JAOUGR010000221.1 GCA_029857655.1 Gammaproteobacteria bacterium
CCTGCTGCCATGCGACGAACTGGCCTGCGAGAAACGCAAGCGAAAGGATTCCACCGGCGGCAAGCGCCAAACGGGCGCCGCTGCGTCTTCCGTGGTCGGCCGACCAACGCGCGCGCTGCATCGCGATGCTCGCGGCCACCAGCACCAGCGAGTTTACCCAGAGGATATCCGGGATCGTGATATGGCACCACGCGCCGACATGCATCCGCATCGCGTATGCCGAGATGAAGAGGCTGAACAGCGAAGTGACGACGGCCATGAAGATCCAGAGGCCGATGCGCTGAGGCGCCATGTGGATCGCGCCGACGTCGCCTTTCTCGTCCTGGCTCTCCCAGGATTTCGCCGTGAGCCGGCTCACGACCAGGAACCAGACGATGATTCCGCAGGCCAGCGCCGTGAATATGACGGTAGTGCTCACCGATGCTTACCGTGATCCCTGCCGGCACCGAGCTTCGGATCAACGGGCTCGTTCTGCGGGATGAAATCCTCTTTCGCGCCCGGCACGCTGTAATCGTAGGCCCAGCGGTGCACTACGGGCAGCTTCGGGCCCCAGTTGCCGTGCTTCGGCGGCGTTTCGGGCGTCTGCCACTCGAGTGTCGTCGCGCGCCAGGGATTTGGCGGCGCCTTCTCGCCTTTCCGCAGGCTCATGATCATGTTTATCAGGAACACGACCTGCGCGGCCGCCACGATCAGCGCAGCAATCGTGATTGAGGCGTTGATCGAATGCACGGAGTCGGGAATGAAGTCCGTGTTGCCGAGGGCGTAATAGCGGCGCGGCACGCCCAGGATGCCGAGGTAATGCATCGGCAGATAGATTGCGTAGGTGCCGAGAAATGTCATCCAGAAATGCACCTTTCCGAGCGTCGTATTCCACATCCGCCCCGTTATTTTCGGGAACCAGTGATAGATCGCGCCGAACACCACCAGGATCGGCGACACGCCCATGACCATGTGGAAGTGCGCGACCACGAAATAGGTGTCGGATAGCGGCAGGTCCACGGTCACGTTGCCAAGGAACAGCCCGGTGAGGCCGCCATGGATGAATGTGAAGATGAAGCCGATCGCGAACAGCATCGGCACGGTCAGGTGGATATCGCCTTTCCAGAGGGTCAGCACCCAGTTGTAAACCTTGATGGCCGTCGGCACCGCGATGATCAGCGTCGTGGTCGCGAAGAAGAACCCGAAGTAGGGGTTCATGCCACTGACATACATGTGGTGCGCCCACACGACGAAGCTCAGTCCGCCGATCGCGAGGATCGCCCAGACCATCATCCGGTAGCCGAAGATATTCTTGCGCGCATGCGTCGAGAGCAGGTCGGAGACTATTCCGAATGCGGGCAGTGCAACGATGTAGACCTCGGGATGGCCGAAGAACCAGAACAAGTGCTGGAACAGGAGTGGGCTGCCGCCATTGTGGCCGAGTTTTTCGCCGAGTGACATGACGGCCGGCATGAAGAAGCTGGTGCCGAGCGTCGCGTCCAGCGTCATCATCACCGCCGAGACGAGCAATGCCGGGAAGGCGAGCAAGCCCAGGATCGTCGCCATGAAGATGCCCCACACGGACAGCGGCATGCGCATCAACGTCATGCCACGGCAGCGCGCCTGCAGCACGGTAGTCACGTAGTTGAGGCCACCCATCGTGAAGGCAACGATGAAGATGCCGAGCGAAACGAGCATCAGGATGATGCCGAGGCCCGCGCCGGGCGTGCCCTGCGTGATTGACTGCGGCGGATAGAGGGTCCAGCCCGCACCGGTCGGGCCGCCAGGCACGAAGAAACTCGCCATCAGCACCAGCACAGCCAGCAGGTAGACCCAGAAACTCAGCATGTTCATGTACGGGAACACCATGTCCCGCGCGCCGCACATCAGCGGAATCAGGTAGTTTCCGAATCCGCCGAGGAACAGCGCCGTCAGCAGGTAGATCACCATGATCATTCCGTGCATGGTGATGAACTGGTAATAGTCATTCGGTTCGATGAAGTGGAAAGTGCCCGGGAAGCCGAGCTGCAGGCGCATCAGCCCGGAAAGCACCAGCGCCACCAGCCCGACGCCGATCGCGACGATCGCATATTGGATCGCGATGACCTTGTGGTCCTGGCTCCAGATGTACTTCAGGAAGAATGTGTGCGGGTCGTGTATCGGAGCGTCACGGTCCGCGATTGCGACGTATGCCATCAGAAGCCCCTCCCGGAGGCCAGGACGTGGTTGTCCTCAGGCTTCAGGGTATTGACGTAGGAAATCAGGTCGTCGATCGCTCGCTCGTCGGCGAGCACATTGGCCATGAATGACATCTGCCGGCCGTAGTAGTCCTGTCGATGCGCGCCGCGGATTTCGGCGCGGAAGTTGTGGAGCTGCCGGGCCAGGTACCAGTCACTCATCTCTGCGAGTCGCGGGGCATTGAGGGCCCAGATGCCCCCGCCATTTGCGCCGTGGCAGGCCACGCAATTCCCGTAAAGTGTCTTGCCGCGCTTCAGGTCGCCGCTCACTGTTGGCTGCGCTACGGCGCCCGGGAGCGATTCGATATGGGCAGCGATATTCCGGATCGCGGTGTCGTCCGGCAGCATCGCCGCAAACGCCCGCATCTGCGCCCCGAATGTATCCTGCTCGTGCGTGCCGCGGACACCGGCGCGGAAGTTGTGGAGCTGCCGGACCAGGTACCAGGCTGACTGGCCGGCGATTCGCGGCGCATTGAGAGCCTGATTGCCTTCGCCGGCGGGCCCGTGACAGGCCATGCAGACCACGTATTGCGCCGCGCCTGCGGCCGGGTCTGCAGCTGCAAGGCGCTGTGTGTCGCCGAAGGTCGGCTGCTCGGCCAGCCAGGCATCGTAGGCTTCCTGCGTATCGACGACGACGCGTCCGCGCATCGCAAAGTGCGCAAGCCCGCAGAGTTCTTCGCACAGCAGCTCGTACTCGCCGATCAAGGTCGGCGTCATCCATAAGTAGGTGATCATGCCGGGGACAAGGTCCATCTTGACCCGGAATTGGGTGACGGTGAAGTTGTGCAGCACGTCATTCGATCGCAGCAGGACCTTGACCGGCTTGCCAACCGGCAAGTGAAGTTCCGGGCTTGCGATCAGGATGTCGTCCTGGCCGTTGGGATCCTCAGGATCGACGCCAAACGGATTGTCCGGCGTGATCAATGATGCGTCTGTATAGCCGAGCTCGCCGTTTTCGCCCGGCAGCCGGAAGCTCCAGTGCCATTGCTGGCCGACCGCTTCAACGACCGTTGCTTCCTTGGGTACGATCACGAACTTGCCCCAGACAACCAGCCCCGGAGCAAGCATCGCGGCAACACCGACGGCGGTGATGCCCGTCAGCCACCATTCGAGTTTCTTGTTTTCCGGCTCGTAGTCCGCTTTCTGCCCCTTCTTGTGGCGATAGCGGATGACTGTCCAGGCGAGGAACAGATTGACGACGACAAATACGATGCCGGTGACCCAGAAGGTCAGGATCACGGTGTCGTCCATCGTGCCCCAGTTCGACGCGATCGGCGTGAACCACCAGGGACTCATGAAATGGAAAATGACCGAGCCGACGACCAGGAGGACCAGAACGACTGCGATCGCCATCGGCTAGTCCCCTTGTACGGCGCGTACCCGGTCGCCGGTTGCCCGTCGCCGGCGCTGGACGGCTGAGAATGGATTGACGAAATGACTGTCGACGCCCGCAAACTCCGCCTCGGCGTGCCGCGTCTTCATCATGTGGCGCACCGGGGCTTCCTGGTCCTTGCGTGCATAGATGAGGATCAGGAATTTTCCCGCCTCTATGTCGTCGTGGAACCTGGCGAGCTTCCTGTTTTCCTTTTCGACGCCGATCAGGCCGCCCTCCCAGGCGCCGAACAGCGTCGCGACCACACAGAGCGCCACGAATACGAACCAGGGAATGTTCGCGAATGGCCCGAACTGATCGAGCATCACACAGCCGACCACGCCTGCGAACAGGCCGAGTGCCGCACCGAGGAAGCCATCGCGGACGACGTCGAGCGTCTCGAGGTAATTGGAGGAGTGGATGTGCCGCTTCTTGAGACCCGACTCATCCTTGGCGATCACGTGCACGAAAAAGTCGTCA